>JAQVKR010000292.1 GCA_028694565.1 Gammaproteobacteria bacterium
AAGGTTGTCCACGTCCAGGAGGAGGAGGGCGCCTGGCTGACCCACGGCTATGACGCCGCGGGCAACCTGGTCCGCACCGACGCCGGCGGCGTCGTCACCACCATGGCCTACGACATCCGCGGCCGCAAGGTGACCATGGACGATCCGGACATGGGCCACTGGGAGTACCGCTACAACGCCGCGGGCGAGCTGGTCTGGCAGCGGGACGCCAAGGGCCAGGAAGTCTCCATCGTCTACGACCGCCTGGGACGGATGGTGCAGCGCGATGAACCCGAGGGCGCCACCACCTGGACCTACGACACGGCCGCCGGCGGCGTGGGCAAGCTGGCGGAGGTGAGCGGCCCCGGCGGCTACCGCGAGACCTACGGCTACGACGCCCTCGGCCGGCCCGCGCTGACCACCACCCACGCCGAGGGCGAGAGCTTCTCCGTGCTGACCGGCTACGATGCCGCCGGGCGGGTCGCCCGCGTCACCCGTCCCCAGGGTTTCGTGGTCGAGAACGTCTACAACGAGCTCGGCTACCTGGAGGCCGTACGCAGCCCGAGCGGGCAGGTGACCGACTACGACTATGCCCACCTGGCGGAGATCATCGCCAGCCTCGATGGCGCCATCGCCGATCTCCTGGCCCAGGCCGCCTACTACAACGGCCTGGCCGAGGACTATCGTCAGCAGGCGGCCGCCTACCAGGCGCTCGCCGCGGATCTCGAGCAGCAGGCCGATGCCGACCTCGAGACCGCCCGGCTGCTCCGCGAGGCGGCCGCCCAGCTCATCGCCCACGCGGAGACCCTGGAGGCCTCGGCGGCGGACAAGCAGGCCCAGGCGGACCAGCTCTACGCCCAGGCGGAGTGGTTGACCCTGCAGGCCGAGGCTTACGGTGGCCTGTGGGCAGCCTACTACCTCCCGATGGCCGAGGCGAAGCAGGCCGAGGCCGACGATCTGCTGCTGCAGGCCGAGGCGGAGCTGCAGCAGGCGGCGGACGAGCGCGCCCAGGCCGCGGATGACATCGCCCAGGCTGAAGCCCTGGAGCAGGCGGCGTCGGATGCGCAGGCCACAATGGCCCTGCATCTGGCCGAGGCCGACCGGTTGCTGGACCTGGCGGAAGCGGCGGCCCTGGAGGCGGAGCGCACGTCCACGCTCGCCGCCAACCTGCAGGAGGTGGCCTCGCACTACGCCGCCATGCAGGCCGACGGCGACAACATCTACTACTGGCGGGTCAAGGATCGGGACGCCGCCGGCCGGCTCACCGCGGAGATCGCGGGCAACGGGCTGGTGACCGACCGGATCTACGATTCCGGCACGGGGCAGCTGCAGGCCATCATGAGCGGTTTCGGCACCGCCCAGGCCATCCGCTACCTCGAGTACGACTACGACGCGCTGAACAACGTCACCGCCCGCCACGACCGGGTGCAGGATCTCTCCGAGACCTTCGCCTACGACCGGCTCGACCGACTGACCCAGTCCACGGTGAGCGGGAGCTTCGGCGACATTCCCTACAACCACGCCGTCGACTACCAATACGACGCCCTCGGCAACATCACCCACAAGTCCGACGTGGGCGACTACACCTACGGCGCGGGCAACACCGCTCCCGGCCAGGCCGGCCCCCATGCCCTGGTAAGCGCGGGCAGCGACCCGGACGGCTACCAGTACGACGCCAACGGCAACATGACCTCGGGCGGCGGCCGGGTCATCGCCTGGACCTCCTTCGACAAGCCCCGGGAGTTCCAGCGCGGCGACTACCAGACCCTGTTCGCCTACGGCCCCGACCGCAGCCGCTACCTCAAGGTCAGCAACACGGGCCGGACCCTCTACGTGGGCAAGCTCTACGAGCGCGAGCTGCTCGCCGACGGCCAGGTGAAGCACAAGCACTTCATCTACGCCGGCGGCGAGCTGCTGGCCATCCAGGTGAAGGCGGAGGAGGACGGCGCGCCGCTGCCCGACGAGACCCGCTACCTGCACCGGGACAACCTCGGCTCCATCGACACCATCACCGACGGGCGCGGAAACATCGTCGAGCGGCTGAGCTACACCCCCTTCGGCGCCCGCCGCACCGGCGACTGGCGGGCCACCGACCCCTTCAACCCGGCCGGGCTGGTGCTGGCGAGCTTCACCAACCGCGGCTTCACCGGCCACGAGCACGTGGAGGAGATGGGGCTTATTCACATGAACGGCCGGGTCTACGACCCCGTCCTGGGCCGGTTCCTCTCCGCCGACCCGAACGTTCAGTTCCCCCATGCCTCCCAGAGCTACAACCGCTACTCCTATGTGCTCAACAACCCGTTGAAGTATACGGATCCGAGCGGGTACTTCCTGGATAAGATTGTCAAGGCAGTAAAGAATCTACTAAAAAATGAGATTGTCAGGGCAGTCATTGCCATCGCTGCATCAGCGTTGTTGGGCCCAGGTGGTGCTTGGGCTTTGACTGAAATAGGATTTGCGAATACGTTGATAGCCGGCTTCGCTGGTGGTTTTGTCCTTAGTGGCGGTAACCTGAAGGCAGGTGTGATCGGCGCAGTCACCGCAGGCCTGTTTTTTGGTGTGGGACATGGCTTGGGACTGCCAGATGCTCCGGCATTTATGAGTCCTGAGCACATAGTGAAGGTTATTGCTCATGGCGTTGTCGGGGGAGCGTCTTCAGCTCTAAATGGTAGCGAGTTTAAGGACGGATTTCTTGCGGCCGGGTTCACGCAACTGGCGGCTCCAGGTATCGGAACGTTTCGCACACGGGAGGTGCGAGTTATTGTGGCTGCTGTTGTTGGTGGTACTGCTTCGAAAATTGGTGGTGGACGGTTCGCAAATGGGGCAGTCACCGGGGCTTTCTCCTATCTCTTTAACGATGCCGCGCATCGGTCGACGGATAAGCAGGTCAATGGACGACCTCTGACAACTGACGAGATGGCGATTTACGCCGACCAGTTCCCGGCGGAAGTGCTGGATTCAGCGAGGATATTCGAAGGAAAGGTTCCGTGGTGGTTGCGAAGCGACATGGCAGGGATCACGCTTGGCAACGAGATTTACTTCCGAGATGGTGTCTACCTCCCTGGCACTGCATCAGGCGTGGAAATATTGGGACATGAGCTTGTCCACGTGCAGCAATATGCTGACGGCATGACTTATGCCAGATACATCTGGGCATCACGCAACGGTTATCGGAACAATCCATACGAGAAACAGGCTTACGATAAAGGTGCAGTAATTCGGAACAATTTCTGCTCATCTAATCCGCAGGCGACGGGGTGCTGAGCATGTGGTATCGACTTTTTCTTTGCTTGTTATTGGTTGTCAGTGTCTCCTGTCAGGCGGAGTCGGTTGGGAAGCAATTCTTCATGGAAGGCTTTGTGTCTCGAACGGAACGGCTTGAGGCGTACCCATTGGAGGAGCAATGGAAGATTTTTCTGTACGCCAACCAAATAGTTCATCCACCATTGACTGATATGGCGCTTCCGATCGCAAAAAGAGGGAAGCCAGCGCTGGATTACATTCTTCAACAGCTAGTGAAATCAAGGAACGATTTAGATTTTCGAGATTCTCTGGTTGTGTTTCTGAGCATGCAGGGAGGTGGTTTCTACAATCTTTGCAGCGATGAAGCCGCTATGGAGACTATTCGGGCGAATGAAAGCAAGATACGCGACCCAGACTGGCGTGGCATCTACAACCGCATGCTCGGTCGCATGTGCAAATAGCACACGCTGACGGGGTCAAGTCTTGGTGCGCCAGCGGGGCGCTGACGGGGTCAGGTCTTGGTGCGTCAGGAAAAGCCTGGTCGCATGGGAAGGGCAGCAGGAAGCTGCTCCGAAATTGCGAAGAGGGACCCGGCGGGTTGAAATCCCACCCGGCAAAGGTTGGCCACCGGCCGGAAGCGAGTCTTGCGTGGTGACCGGGTAACCGGCGCTGTGCCATGCGTGGTGCCAGATGAGCAATCACTATCACGTGGTGGTGAAGACGCCGGAGGCGAACCTTTCGGGCGGGATGCGCCAGCTCAACGGGGTATATACCCAGTATGTGAATCGGGCGTACCGGCGTGTGGGGCACCTGTTTCAGGGGTGGTACAGGGCGATTCTGGTGGAGAAGGATGCCTATTTGCTCGAACTCGCGCGCTACGTGGTGCTCAACCCGGTGCGGGCAGGCATGGTGAAAGACGCTGGTGACTGGGGGTGGAGCAGTTATCGGGCGATGCTCAAGCCGGGGAGCGCGCCCGATTGGCTGGAGACAGACTGGCTGCTTGGGCAGTTCGGTTCCACCCATTCGGAGGCGGTGCCGGGCTATGTTGATTTTGTGCGCAGCGGGGCTGGCGAGCCGAGTCCCTGGGAGGCGTTGCGCGGGCAGGTCTTTCTGGGAGGGGAAGGTTTCACCGAGAGGATGAAGGCAGCCCTGCCGG
>JAQVKR010000293.1 GCA_028694565.1 Gammaproteobacteria bacterium
CAGCGGCGCCGTCTCGCCCAGGGCCTGGGCCATGCCGATGATGGTGCCGGTGAGCATGCCGGGCATGGCCAGCGGCAGCACGTGGTGGGTCACCGTCTGCAGCTTCGAGGCGCCCACCCCCAGGGCGGCCTCGCGGATGGAGGGCGGCACCGACTTCAGCGCCGCGCGCCCGGCGATGATGATGGTCGGCAGGGTCATCAGGGTGAGCACGAGGCCGCCGACGACGGGCGCCGAGCGGGGCAGCGCCATGAAGTTGAGGAACACCGCCAGGCCCAGCAGGCCGAAGACGATGGAGGGCACCGCCGCCAGGTTGTTGATGTTCACCTCGATGAGATCGGTCCAGCGGTTCCGGGGCGCGAACTCCTCCAGGTAGACCGCCGTCGCCACGCCGATGGGGAATGAAAGCGCCAGGGTCACGATGACCGTGTAGAGCGACCCCATCAGCGCCCCGCGGATGCCCGCCAGCTCCGGCTCGCGGGAGTCTCCGGCGGTGAAGAAGGTGGTGTTGAAGCGCTTTTCCAGGCGCCCGTCCGCCTCCAGTTTCCGGATCCACTCCAGCGCCTGGCCCTTGATGCGCCGCTCCGACTCCGGCACGTCCACCCGGATGCGGCCCTTGGCGTACATGTCCACGTCATCGTCGGCGGGCACCCACACGGAGCGGGTGGCGCCGATGAGGCCGGGATCCGCCATCACCATGTCCCGCAGCTGGTAGCCGGCACCGCTGCTCACCAGGGCGTTGAGGTTGCGGCGGTCCCGCCGCGAGCTGACCTCGGGAAACATTTCCTGCAGCGCGCGACGCACCAGGGCGGTGTAGTTGGCCGAGGAAAGCGCCCGGGGATCCCGGGTTCCCTCGGGATCGATCACCGCCGGATCGAAGGTGACGTCGAGCCGGACGTGGGTCTGCTGGAAGGCGGTATAGCCGTTGGCCGCGATGCTCGAGAACAGCAGGACCAGGAACGCCAGGCCGGCGACGATGGCCGCCAGGCCGTAGAGCCGGAACCGCCGCTCGGCGGCGTAGCGCCGCTTGAGGCCGGCGTTGACGATATCGATGCTGCGCTGATTCTTCATGGGCGTTCCGCTCCGCGGCTACTCATACTGTTCGCGGTACTTGCGCACCACGTGCAGGGCGACGATGTTCAGGATCAGGGTGACCACGAACAGCATCAGCCCCAGGGCGAAGGCCGCCAGGGTCTTGGGGCTGTCGAACTCCTGGTCGCCCACCAGCAGGGTCACGATCTGGACCGTGATGGTGGTCACCGCCTGCAGCGGGTTGGCGGTGAGGTTGGCCGCCAGCCCGGCGGCCATCACCACGATCATGGTCTCGCCGATGGCCCGCGACACCGCCAGCAGCACCCCGCCCACGATGCCCGGCAGGGCCGCCGGGATGATGACCCTGCGCACCGTCTCCGAGCGGGTGGCGCCCATGGCGTAGGAGCCGTCGCGCATGGACTGGGGCACGGCGTTGATGACGTCGTCGGAGAGCGAGGAGACGAAGGGGATGATCATGATGCCCATCACCAGGCCCGCCGCCAGGGCGCTTTCGGAGGAGACGTCCAGCCCCAGGGCCGCGCCGCCGTCGCGCAGGGCCGGCGCCACCACCAGGGCGGCGAAGAAGCCGTAGACCACCGTCGGGATGCCGGCGAGGATCTCCAGCAGCGGCTTGGCCACCGCCCGGAAGCGGCGGTTGGCGTACTCGGAGAGGTAGATGGCGGACATCAGCCCGATGGGCACCGCCACGAACATGGCGATGGCCGAAATCATCAGGGTGCCGGTGAACAGGGGAACGGCCCCGAAGCTGCCGGAGGAGCCCACCTGGTCGGCGCGGATGGCCATCTGCGGACTCCACTTCAGCCCCAGCAGGAACTCCGACACCGGCACCGAGTGGAAGAAGCGCAGGGCCTCGAACAGCACCGAGAGCACGATGCCGACGGTGGTGAAGATGGCGATGGTGGAGCAGAGGATCAGGAAGCCCTTCACCACCCCTTCCACCTGGTTGCGGGCCCGCAGCCCGGGGCGGATCCGCTTCCAGCCGAGCCCGATGCCGCCGGCGGCCAACGCCACCACCACCACCGCCAGCGCGGCGGCGCCGGTCTGCTGGAGGCTGCGGTAGTGCGCCGCCGCCTGCATCGCCGGGTCCACCTTGCCGGAGACGATGTTGCCGCTGACGAGGTTCTTGATGTCGTTGACCACCAGGCTCAGGCGCGCATCCGGCAGCGCCCGGATCTCCTCCGGCAGGCCGGCCACCACCAGCTTGGTGACGATGTAGGGCTCGAAGGCCAGCCAGGCCGCCAGCACCAGGAGCGCCGGGATGCCGCACCACAGCGCGGTCAGCATGCCGTAGTAGCCGGGCAGGGAGTGGAGGGCGCGCACCCCCCCGGCCTCGCGCGCCACGGCGAAGGAGCGCTGGCGCCCCACGTAGTAGGCGACGGCGGAGAGCGCCAGGAGAACGATTGCGAGAGTGGTTACGGACATGGCGGTCGACGGCGGCTGGATACCGGAGGTTGGACGGGCAGTCTGAAACGGCAACGACCGGGGGGCATCACGGACCCACCCGGCCGTTGATTCATCTGCGCACAGGGTACGCTTACATCTCCATCGGCGTCATGTTGCGCGCGTCATCGGCGAACTTGGCGCGTTCAGCCTCCGGCATCGGGATGAGGCCCTTGTCGGCGAGGTAGCCCTCGGGGCCCCAGGCCTTGTCGCTGGTGAACTCGTCGACGTACTCCTGCATGCCCGGGATGACGCCCACGTGGGCCTTCTTCACGTAGAAGAACAGCGGGCGGGAGACCGGGTAGTCGCCGCTGGCGATGGCCTCGAAGGTGGGGGCCACGCCGTCGATGAGGGAGCCCTGCACCATGTCGGTGTTCTGGTCCAGGAAGCTGAAGCCGAAGATGCCGAGCGCATTCGGGTTGGCCTCGAGCTTCTGCACGATCAGGTTGTCGTTCTCGCCGGCCTCGATGTAGGCGCCGTCCTCGCGGACGGTGAAGCAGGCGGCCTTGAAGGCGTTCTTGTCGCTCTTCGCCATGGCGGCGACCCAGGGGGTGTCCTTGCAGCCGTGCTCCATCACCAGCTCCACGAAGGCGTCGCGGGTGCCGGAGGTGGGGGGCGGGCCCAGCACCTCGATGGCGGTGGCGGGCAGGGCCGGGTTGACGTCCTTCCAGGTCTTGTAGGGATTCGGCACCAGCTTCTCGCTGCCGTCGGCGGCGGGAACGTCCTTCGCCAGCGCCAGGTAGAGGTCGCGGCGGGTCAGGTCGAACTGCGTGGCCTGCTTGGAGTTGGCCACGGCGATGCCGTCGTAGCCGATCTTGACCTCGACGATCTCCTTCACGCCGTTGGCGGCGCAGGTCTCCACCTCGCTCTTCTTGATGCGGCGCGAGGCGTTGGTGATGTCCGGGTGCTCCACGCCGACGCCGGCGCAGAACAGCTTCAGGCCGCCGCCGGAGCCGGTGGACTCGATCTTGGGGGTCTTGAAGCTGGTGGTCTTGCCGAACTGCTCGGCCACCACGGTGGCGAAGGGATAGACCGTGGAGGAGCCCACGATGCTGACGTAGTCGCGGGCGGCGGCGTTGGCGCTGCCGACGGCGAAAGCGGCGGTTACGGCCAGGGCACTGGCGAGAGCCTTCTTGATCACGGATGTCACCTCTGATGAGTTGTTGTGAGTCTGTCGGCCTGTCGGCGCACGGTCTGCGTGTGCCGATCCGGGTGGCGGCCTTTCACTCTCGGCCGCCCGGTCGTCGTGTTACGTGGGCGCAGTATAGGAACCGTTTGTTACAGATTTACTGCACGCTGAAATAAAACCGGAGAGGAGGTTCAGGGCCGGGCCGAGAGGCGGTAGCCGGCGCCGCGCACGGTCTGCAGCAGGGCATCGCAGCCGGTGGGCTCCAGCGCCTTGCGCAGCCGCCGGATGTGGACGTCCACGGTGCGCTCCTCGATGTAGACATTGGTGCCCCAGACCCGGTCCAGCAGCTGGCTGCGGCTGTAGACGCGCTCGGGGTGGGTCATGAAGAAGTGCAGCAGGCGGAACTCGGTGGGCCCCAGCTCCACCGCCGCGTCGCCGGCGCTCACCCGGTGGCTGCCGGGATCCAGGGTCAGGATGTCCACCTGCACCACCTCCTCCCCGGCATGGGGCGCCGCGCGGCGCAGCACCGTGCGGATGCGGGCGAGCAGCTCGCGGGTGGAGAAGGGCTTGGTGACGTAGTCGTCGGCTCCGCTCTCCAGCCCCCGCACCTTGTCGTCCTCCTCACCGCGGGCCGTGAGCATGATGATGGGGATCTCGCGGGTCAGGGGATCGCGCTTCAGGCCGCGGGCCAGCTCCACGCCGCTGGCGCCGGGCAGCATCCAGTCGAGCAGCAGCAGGTCGGGGGCCTGGGCGT
>JAQVKR010000294.1 GCA_028694565.1 Gammaproteobacteria bacterium
GCGGCTGGTGGGCGCCCACAAGGGCCTGCTGGCCAACGCCTCCCACGAGTTGCGCTCGCCCCTGGCGCGCATCCGCATGGCGCTCGATCTGCCGGGCGGCGGCGATCCGGCCGCCCTGCGGGCGCGGGTGGCCGGTGATATCGCCGAGCTCGACACCCTCATCGACGAGATCCTCCTGGCCAGCCGGCTCGACGCGCCCGACCGGCAGCGGCGCGACGAGGCGGTGGACCTGCTGGGGCTGCTGGCCGAGGAGTGCGCCCGGGTGGGCGCGGACCTGGAGGGCGAGCCGGTCACCGTCGCGGGCGACGGGCGGCTGCTGCGGCGGCTGGTCCGCAACCTGCTGGAGAACGCCCGCCGCCACGGCGGCGGCACGCCGGTGGAGGCGTTCCTTGCCGGGGGCGGGGCGGGCGGCGCCGAGCTGCGGGTCTGCGATCGCGGCCCGGGTGTGCCCGAGGCGGAGCGGGAGCGCATCTTCGAGCCCTTCTACCGGCCCGCCGGGCGGCGCGAGGGGCAGGGCGGCGGCGTGGGGCTCGGGCTGGCCCTGGTGCGCCAGATCGCCCGCCGCCACGGCGGCGACGTGACCTGCCTGCCCCGCGAAGGCGGCGGCACCTGCTTCCGCGCGACCCTCGCCGCCGGGCCGGAGTGAGCGCCCCGCGGTCGGCCTGGATGCACCACGGAGGCACGGAGAAAAGCGGGAGATTATGATTGCGGTCCGTCGCCGCCCGGAGTGATGCGCCGGATGCGGTTCCCGACAGAAAACCCCGCCTCTGTGGTCTCCGTGTCTCCGTGGTGATCGAACTTCAGGACCGTCTGGGACTCATGCCTCGCCGCGGGCCGGGTAGTCGTTCTTCTTCACGAAATCCAGGGCGGCGAGCATTTCGCGGAAGTGGGGGCGGGCGAAGGGCATGGTCTGCACCGCGGCCCAGTAGAGCGTGCCGTCGGGCCGCACCAGGAACACCCCGGGCTCGCTGAACCGTTCCGGCTCCTCGATGCCGAGCGAGGTCTTCCCGCGGCTGCCGGAAACGTACAGGCCCCACTCGCGGGCCTGGTCCAGCCCGAGGCCGTAGCCGATCTCCAGCTGCTTCAGGCCCCACTCCTCCCGGGTCCGGCGCGCGCGCCCGGCCGTGTCGCTGCTGACGGCGATGACCGCCACGCCGCGCTCGCGGAAATCGTCCGCCAGCCGGTCCAGCTCGCCGATGTAGCCCTTGCAGATGGGGCAGTGGAGGCCGCGGTAGAAGACCACCAGGGTGAAGCTGGCGGGCCGCGAGCCGGCCAGCTCCCAGCGCGTTCCCGACAGCGTGTCGACGGCCAGTTCCGGGACCGGCCGGCGGGGCATCAGCTTGCTCATGGGCAATCCTCCATTGTGGAATGTGCGTTCTGTTATAAGGCAAAAAAATTACCGCAGCGGTTGCAGGGCGCTCTCCACGGCGTCCATGAGCAGTTGCCGCCCGGCGCCGACGCGGGCCATGACCCGCAGCCCCTGGATCAGCACCACCAGCTGGCGGGCATAGGCGGCGGGCTCCACCCCGGGGGCCAGCTGCCCGTCCCGCCGGGCCTCCGTGAGCCGCTCGGCCAGGATCCGCTCCATCCGCGTGAAGGCGCGGCGCACGAGCCTGGCGATTTCCGGGTCGCCGTTGCCGAACTCCACCGCGGAGTTGGTGAGCAGGCAGCCCTGGCCGGCGCGCCGCGGCGGGGCGCCGGCCAGATCGAGGAAAAACCCGCGCACGGCCTCCGCCGCGGGCTGCGCGCTGCGGAGCCGTTCCACGTTCTCCCGGCTCACCCGCTCCAGGTAGTGCTGCACCGAGGCCAGGAACAGCGCGCGCTTGTCGGGATAGGCGGCATAGAGGCTGGCGCGGTTCACGCCCGTCTCGGCCACCAGCTCGCTGATGGAGGTCTGCTCGAAGCCGCGGGACCAGAACATCCGCATCGCGGTGTCCAGCAGGGTGGTTTCGTCGTAGCTGCGAGGTCTCGGCATCTGCTTGCTCCCGGTTGACGATCAAATTAGAACGCCCGTTCCAAACAGTCAAGGGCGCGCGGGCCGGCCACGGAGTCCGGGCCGCGTGAAAAGGGCTGGCGGGGCCGGAGCGGCGGCTCTGCAGTATCGGCCTCCCCCGCCCCTGCGGGTCACTGTCGCGCCGTGGCCGTGCCTTCGCCCATTCCGGTTCTCCTGGCCGCCGCGCTGCTACGGGGCGCCCGCGGCGGCGCGCCGAGCGTCTACCGCGACGAGCGGTTCGATCTCGAGTCTTGCTTCAGCAAGCGCTACGAGGTGGGCGAGGCGCTCGCCTGCGAGGAGGCGCGGGCGATCAAGGAGTGCCAGCCCGACGACGGGAACAACGTGGTGCTGGAGCTGCGCGCCCGCTGCGTCCCCAGCCCCGACGGCGGCGCCACGGTCTGTGTCGGCGCCCAGCAGGCGGTGAACGCGCTGCTGGCCCGGCGCCAGACCTCCCGCCTGGGCATTCCCATCGGCTCCACCCGCAGCCCGGTGAAGGTGAAGCCGGAGACCGTGCGGGAGCGGGCCTGCCACCGCCGCTGCTTCGACGCCGTGGGGAACCAGATCGTGCGGCACCTGCGCGACAGCCTGCGGCAGGGCGACGGCGCCCCGGCGCCCGCTCCGGTGCGCCGGGGCGACCCGCCGCCGGGCCTGTGGGACGGCGCTAGCGCGAACGGCGGGCGGCGGCGGGATTCCCGTCCCGGTCCAGCGGCCGGACCGTGTTGGGCAGGTTGGCGAGGATGGCCTCCATGACCACCTCCAGCGCCGCCGCCCGCGGGAAGGTGCGGCGCCAGACCAGCGACACGCGCCGGCAGGCGTCGGGCAGGTCCAGCTTCCGCACCACCACCCCGGCATCGGTCATCCAGGTGCCGCGCATCGCCAGGGCGGGCACCAGGGTGCAGCCGAAACCGGCCCCCACCAGCTGCAGCAGCGTCTCCAGGCTGGCCGCGCGCAGGTCGGCCATGGCGCCTTCGGACTTGCGCTCAGCGAGCCGGCACACCTCCCGCACCTGATCGGCCAGGCAGTGGCCGCCGGCCAGCATCAGCACGTCCAGCGACTCCAGATCCTCCCGGGTGATGCTCTCCTTCGTATAGAGGGGATGGTTGCTGGGATGGGCGAGCCAGAAGGGCTCGTCGAACAGGGGGTGCGCCACCAGGTCGGGATTGTCCACCGGCGTGGCGATGAGGGCGGCGTCGATCTCGTGCTTGTCCAGCCGCTCCAGGAGCTGGTGGGTCAGCTCCTCGGAGAGCACCAGGCGCAGTTGCGGGTGGCGCTCGCGCAGGGGCCTCAGGATGAGGGGCATCAGGTAGGGGCTGATGGTGGGCAGGGCCCCGAGGCGCAGGGGTTCGGCGAGGGGGTCGCGGTGGGCGCGCGCGGCCTCCGTGAGGGCATCGGCCTCCTCCAGGGTGCGGCGGGCGTGGGCGAGGAGGGTGGTGCCGATGGGGGTGATGGTCACCGACTTGCTGGTGCGCTCGAACAGCGTGACGCCGAGCGATTCCTCCAGCTTGCGAAGCTGGCCGGAGAGGGTCGGCTGGCTTACGAAGCAGCGCTCGGCCGCCTTGCCGAAGTGGAGCGATTCGGCGATGGCGACGAAATAGCGGAGATCACGCAGGTTCATGGCGGGAATAGATGGTGACGATTATCAAAGGTATAACCGTCGATTTTTCCTATGTCCAGCCTTGGCGGCGTCCGCGCGTCGATTCGGGCTCAGAGCCCCAGCTGCCGCAACAGTGCCCGGTAGGCGTCGTCCAGCGCCGCGAGCAGGGCGTCCCGGTCCCGGGGCGGGAGTGTCCCGAGCGGCGGTTCCAGCGCGCCGAGGCAGCGGTCGCGGTGGACCCGCAGGGCGGCCCGGACGAGGGCGGGTTTGAGCGCCGGCGCCGGTTCGGCGGGCGTGGCGGCCAGGGTCCCGGCGGGAGTCACGGCGGTGGAGCGCGGGATCATCCTCTGGTGGCCGGCAGCCTCGCTGCGGGCCAGCAGCGGCGAGATCTTGATCCAGTCCTCGCTGTCGAGCTCGAACCGCTGGCCCACGGCCAGCTGGGAGAAGCGCGACTTCATGGGCGGCATCCGGGCGTGGTGAAGGGTCGGATGGCCAACTTACCCGATGCCGTTGCCCGGCGACAGGGGGTGGGCCCGTTCCGATCCGGCCGGCGCGGCTGCCGGCGCCCGCCTCAGTGCTGGCGGACGCGGTAGCCCTGTCGCTGGAGCCGCGCCACGATCCCGTTGCCGACCACCAGGTGCCCGGCGCCGACCACCACGAAATAGCTGCCGCCCCGGCGCAGGAGCTCGGTCACCCGTTCGGCCATGGCGGCGTTGCGCTCCGTGAACAGGCGTTCCTGCAGCGCCTTGCCGCCGG
>JAQVKR010000295.1 GCA_028694565.1 Gammaproteobacteria bacterium
CCTGCACTCGCCCCGGCACCGCCGTCGGCCCGCAGGTGCAGGTTCACCCGCGCACGACCGCGGGCAGCTCTCGCCCGACCAGCCGGATGAATCCGGCCCCACGCGGCCTGCACTCGCCCCGGCACCGCCGTCGGCCCGCAGGTGCAGGTTCACCCGCGCACGACCGCGGGCAGCTCTCGCCCACCCGGCCGGATGAATCCGGCCCCACGTGGCCTGCACTCGCCCCGGCGCCACCGTCGGCCCGTAGGTGCAGATTCATCTGCACACGATCGCGGGCAGCTCTCGCCCGACCAGCCGGATGAATCCGGCCCTACAAGACCCTTGATCGCCCCGACACCACCGTCGGCCCGTAGGTGCAGATTCATCTGCACGCGACCGCGGGCAGCTCTCGCCCACCCGGCCGGATGAATCCGGCCCTACGCGGCCTTCTCCGCCAGCACCATGTAGTTCACGCCCAGGCGGCCGGTGAGGTGGAGGCTCCGGGTGAACGGGTTGACGCGCACGCCGCTGCGGTCGATGACGCCGAGGCCGCCGGCGGCGAGCAGCCGCTCCGCCTCGGCGGGCTTCACGAAGCGGCGCCACCGGTGGGTGCCGCGGGGGAGCCAGCGCAGGATGTACTCGGCGCCGACGATGGCGAACAGCCAGCTCGCCGGGGTGCGGTTGAGGGTGGCGACGGCCATCAACCCGCCCGGGCGCACCAGGGCGCAGCAGGCGGCCATGAAGCCGGCCAGGTCGGCCACGTGCTCCACCACCTCCATGTTGAGCACCACGTCGTACCGCGCCCCCTCCGCCGCCAGCGCCTCGGCGGTCTGCAGCCGGTAGTCCACCGCGAGCCCGCCCTCCCCGGCGTGCAGGGCCGCCACGCGGATGTTCTTCTCCACCACGTCGATGCCGGTGACCGCCGCGCCGAGCCGGGCCATGGACTCGCTGAGAATGCCGCCGCCGCAGCCGATGTCCAGCACCCGCACCCCGGCAAGCGGCGCCCCGGCCGTCCCGCCGCCCAGGCGCCCGGCGATGCGCTCCCGCAGCCACGCCACCCGCACCTCGTTCAGCCGGTGCAGGGGCCAGAAAGGGCTCTCCGCGTCCCACCAGGCGTGGGCGAGGCGGGTGTAGTAGGCCACTTCACCGGGATCGATGCTGGTTCCGCTCATGGGTCGCTCCTGGGGCCGGGACCGCCCCGGACCGGCCGACACTACCACACCGGGACCACGGCGCGGGGACCGATCGGCCGCCGTGGAGGCTCAGCCGGTGAAGGCCGCGTCCGAGGCCAGCCAGGCCTCCTCTTCCGGCGTGCTCCTGCGGCCGAGGATGGCGTTCCGGTGGGGGAAGCGGCCGAAGCGGCGCACGATGTCGCGGTGGTGGCGGGCCCACTTCAGGCTGTCCGCCAGCCCGGCCGCCTCGTACAGCGCCACCGAACGGTCCTGGTCGGCCAGGGATTCGCTGTGCATGAAGGGCAGGTAGAGGAACGCCCTGCCGGCGTCGTCGAGGGCCGCGTCGAAGCCCCGGGCGATGGCCCGCTCCGCCACGACCCGGGAGGCGGCCTCGGTGACGAAGCTCTCGGGGCGGCCGCGGAATATGTTGAGGGGAAACTGGTCGAGGACGACCACCAGCGCCAGCGCGCCGGCGGGAGTTCCCTCCCAGTACGCGAGCGCGCCGGCGGCGGCGGCCTCCCAGGTGGCGCGGAACGCCGCCTCCAGCTCCCGGTCGAAGGCGGGGGTGGAGTCGAACCAGCGGGACCGGGCCTCCGGGGCGAACCAGAACGCCAGGACCGCCTCGGGCGTGGCCACCGCCTCACTCGCGGCGCGGCTCATTCGCCGCCCCGGGCCTCTTCACCCCCGTCGAGCAGCCGGCGCATCTCCGCGAACCGCTCCTTCTCCGCCTTGCCCACCCTGGGGTAGGCGAGCCCCAGGCGCTTGAGGTTCTCGACGATGATCTCCGCCACCTGCAGCCGCATGAAGGGCTTGTCGTCGGCGGGAATGGCGTACCAGGGCGCCCAGGGGCGCGAGGTGGCGGCCAGGGCGTCCTCGTAGGCGGCCATGTAGGCGTCCCAGTGGTTCCGCTCCTCCACGTCCCGGGAGGAGAACTTCCAGTTCTTGTGGGGCTCGTCGATGCGCGACAGGAACCGCTTGCGCTGCTCGCCCGGCGAGACGTTGAGCCAGAACTTCAGGATCACCGTGCCGTTGCGGGCCAGGTGCTCCTCGTGCTCGCGGATGGAGGCGTAGCGGGCCTTCCAGAGGTTCTCGAGATCACCGGGAACCGAGGGCAGGCGCTGGGCGGCGAGGTACTCCGGGTGCACCCGCACCACCAGCACCTCCTCGTAGTAGCTGCGATTGAAGATGCCGATGCGCCCGCGCTCGGGCAGCCGCCGGGCGGTGCGCCAGAGAAAATCGTGGTCCAGCTCCTCGGCGCTCGGCGACTTGAAGTTGGAGACCTGGCAGCCGGCGGGATTGACGCCGCTCATCACCGCGCGGATGGTGCTGTCCTTGCCGGCGGCGTCCATGGCCTGGAACACCAGCAGCAGGCTGTGGCGGTCCTCGGCGTAGAGCATGCGCTGCAGCTCGTCCAGCTCCTTGATGCAGCCCTTGAGCCGCTTCCTGCACTCGGACTTGCCCGGCGCATCCCCGGGCGGCTCGGTGGCGGCCTTCGCCACCCGGAAGCGGCCGTTGTAGGGAACCCGCCAGGGGCTGCCGGCGGCCTCAAACATGGGAGACATCCAGCGCCAGCACCCCGGAGGTATCGCGGTCGTAGACCAGGCGCCCGGACTCCAGGCGCGCCTGGCGGGTGAGGACGTGGCTGGTGCTCTCGCCGGGCTCGAGCAGGTGGGTGATCTCCACTCCCCGCAGCATCAGCCAGTCGGCGATGAAGGCGCGGTGGCAGTGCTCGGGGCGCCGCTCGGCGCAGAGTATCGCGGTGGGCGCCTCCGCCGCCTCGGCGAGCAGGCGCTCGGCGGCGGCGCCGAAGATCGGCGTGTCCATGTAGTCGGCGTAGCCGCGGAAGCCGGGCTCGTCCAGGGCCCGGTGGGGGGAGCCCGCCCGGGGGCGGCGCATGCCGCCGAGTTCGCGTCCGGCCCAGCGGTAGCCGATGCCGCGCCCGGCGAGCGCCGCCTGCAGGGCTTCCCGGACGAACTGGGGATACCGGCGCGAGACCGGCCAGGCGCGCACGTCCACCAAGTTGCGGATGCCGGCGTCCGTGAGCAGGTGGAGCAACTCTTCGAGTTCGCGGCTGCTGTGGCCCACGGTATACAGCTTCAGGTTGTAATGTGTCGTCATCTGGCTGCCGCCTCCTGCGGTCGTAATGATCTGGTTTCTCCTGTGGGACAATGTACCGTCTTTCATGGGGTTATGACGGCGGAACAGGTAAAAATTCGTTAACGGGTTGGCAGCCGGGCCGGCACCGGTGAGAATGCGGGTAGCCACTCCCCCGCTCCCGGAAACCCCGTGATCGCAGCCGCCCTCGCACCCATCGACCGCCTCGACGACTACGACTTCGACCCCGCCGCCCGGGCCGCCATCGACCACGCCCGCGGGCTGGTGGCCGGGACGGGCGGCGGGCGGCTGACCACCAGCTTCCTGCTCATGGCCATGGTGGATCTCGCCGAGTCCGACCCGGCCCATCCCCTGCGCTTCCTCGCCGAGGCGGTGCTCCATCCGGAGCCCTGGGCATACAGGGGTGTGACCGCCGCCTACGCCGGGTGGTTCCGCGGCAGCAACCGCCCGGCCGCGGGCGAGCAACCCCGCCCCGCCGTGGCCGACGCGCTGGCCCCCTACGTTCCCGGCACCCTGGAGCTGGCCCGCCGCCTCGCCGCCGGCACCGGCGCCGGGGCCATCGGACCCGAGCACCTGCTGGCGGCCCTGCTCGGCTACCGCCCCGACGACGAGAGCGGCATCCAGCCCGGGGCCCAGTACCTGCTGTCCCAGTGCACCCCCGGCCCGGCCGCCATCGCCGCGGGGCTGCGCGCCGCTCTCGGTCCGCAGGCGCCGGCCGTCTGGGACGCGGTGCTCGAGACTGCCGCAGGGGAGCCCTGAACCCGCCACCAGCCGCCCGCCGCCCGCCGCAGAGCGGGACGTCTGACAGCCAGAGGAGCACGCCATGGATACGACTGACTTTGCAGGCACCTGGAAGCTCGTCTCGTTCGAGGCGCGGCGCTCGAACGGCGAGGTCCTCCACCCGATGGGCCGGGAACCCATCGGCCGCATCATCTACGACGCGAAGGGCAACATGGCGGTCGTGCTCTCCCGCCCGGACCGCCCGCTCCTCTCCGGCCCCGACAAGACCCGCGCGCCGCTCGAGGAGAAGGGCTCCGCGCTCGACAGCTTCGAGGCCTAGATCGGAAGAGCA
>JAQVKR010000296.1 GCA_028694565.1 Gammaproteobacteria bacterium
AGCCCTGCACGGCGCCGGCGGCCACGCCGATGACGGAGCTGGCCAGCGTGAGCGCCAGGCCGAACAGCACCGAGATGCGGAAGCCGTAGATGAGCCGCGCCAGCACGTCCCGTCCCTGGTCGTCGGTTCCGAGCCAGTTTTCAGCCGAGGGCGGGGACGGGGCGGGGACGGGGAGATCGTAGTTGATGGTCTGGTAGCTGTAGCGGATGGGCGGCCAGATCATCCAGCCCTTGGCGTTGATCAGGCCCTGCACGTAGGGGTCGCGATAGTCCGCCTCGGTGGCGAATTCTCCGCCGAAGGTGATCTCGGCGTACTCCCGCATCACCGGGGAGTACCACCCGCCGTCATAGCGCACCAGCAGCGGCTTGTCGTTGGCGATGAACTCCGCGAACAGGCTGAGGGTGAACAGCAGCAGGAAAATCCACAGCGACCACCAGCCGCGGCGGTTGGCGCGGAAGCTGTGGAGCCGGCGCTGGTTCAGGGGGCTCAGGGCCATTTGGAAGTCTCCAGCGACCGGCTGCCCGTTGTCGCCCGCCCGCAGGATGGGCAAAGCGCAGCGTGCCCGTCGCGCGCACCATGATGGGTACCTCGCTCCGCTCCTCCGCCCATCCCGCGCCTACGCCTCACGGCCACCACGCCCCCCACGGCCACATCACACCTCCCGGCTCTCGAAGTCGATGCGCGGGTCGATCACCACGTACATCAGGTCACCGGCCAGGTTCAGCAGCAGCCCCAGCAGGGTGAAGAAGTAGAGGGTGCCGAACATGACCGGGTAGTCGCGGTTGATGGCCGCCTCGAAGCCGAGCAGCCCCAGGCCGTCGAGGGAGAGGATCACCTCGATCAGCAGCGAGCCGGTGAACAGGATGCCCACGAAGGCGCTGGGAAAGCCCGCCACCACGATCAGCATCGCGTTGCGGAAGACGTGGCCGTAGAGCACCCGGCGCTCGTCCAGCCCCTTGGCCTTGGCGGTGATCACGTACTGCTTGTTGATCTCCTCCAGGAAGGAGTTCTTGGTGAGCATGGTGAGCCCGGCGAAGCCGCCGATGGTCATGGCCAGCACCGGCAGGGTGATGTGCCAGAAGTAGTCGGCGATGCGCGCCGGCCAGGCGAGCGCCTCCCAGTTCTCGGACACCAGCCCGCGCAGGGGGAACCAGTCGAGGAAGCTGCCGCCGGCGAAGAGCACCACCAGCAGCACGGCGAACAGGAAGCCGGGAATGGAGTAGCCCAGGATCACCACCGCCGAGGTCCAGACGTCGAAGCGGTTGCCGTCGCGCACCGCCTTGGCGATGCCGAGCGGGATGGAGATGAGGTAGACGAGGATGGTGGTCCACAGCCCCAGGGAGATGGAGACCGGCATCTTGTCGATGACGAGATCCACCACGGAACGGTCGCGGTAGAAGCTGTCGCCGAAGTCGAAGCGCAGGTAGTTCCCGATCATCTGCCAGAAGCGCTCGCTGGCGGGCTTGTCGAAGCCGTAGAGCTTCTCGATCTCCCTGATGAGCGCCGGGTCGATACCGCGGGCGCCGCGGTAGGTGCTGGTGCCGCCGGTGGTTGAGCCGGGCGCGCCGGTCTCGCCGGCGGCGCTGCCGCCCACCCGGGCGGTGGCCTCCACGCCGGTGCCCTTCAGCTCGGCGATGACCCGCTCCACCGGGCCGCCGGGGGCGGCCTGCACGATGGCGAAGTTGATCACCATGATCCCGAACAGCGTCGGGATGATGAGCAGCAGGCGCCGGAGGATGTAGGCCAGCATCGGCGACCGGCTTACTGGCCCTGGGGAGCGCCGAGGGCGGCGGCCTTCTTCGCGTCCACCCACCAGGTATTGAAGCCGAGGTCGTATTTGGGCGGCGTCGCCGGACGGGAGAACTTGTTCCAGTAGGCTACCCGGTAGACGCGGGTGTGCCAGTTGGGAATCACGTAGAAGCCCCACTGCAGCACGCGATCGAGGGCGCGGGTGCGGTCGATGAGGGCCTGGCGGTCGGGGGCGTTGATCACCTCGTCCACCAGCTTCTCCACCACCGGGTCGCAGATGCCGATAGTGTTGCGCCCGCCCGGGGTCTTGGCCGACTCGCAGCCCCAGAAGTCGCGCTGCTCGTTGCCGGGCGAGAGGGACTCGCCGAAGCTGTCCACGATCATGTCGAAATCGAAGTCGTTGAGGCGGTTCTGGTACTGGGTCGTGTCCACCGTGCGTACCGAGGCGTGGATGCCGAGGCGCTCCAGATTGCGCACCATGGGCAGCACCACCCGCTCGAAGGCGGGTTGCACCAGCAGGATCTCGAACTCGAAGGGGGCGCCGGTCTTGCGGTTCACCAGCTTGTTGCCCCGTACCTCCCAGCCCGCTGCCTTCAGCAGGGTCATGGCCTTGCGCAGGTTGCCGCGGATGTTGCCGCTGCCGTCGGTGACCGGCGGCTCATAGGCCTGGGTGAAGACCTGCTCCGGCACCTTGCCGCGGAACGGCTCCAGCACCTTCAGCTCGCCGGGGGTGGGGAGCCCCTGCGCCGCCAGCTCCGAGTTGGAGTAGTAGCTGCGGGTGCGGGTGTAGGCGCCGTTGAAGAGGTTCTTGTTGGTCCACTCGAAGTCGAAGGCGTAGTTGAGCGCTTCGCGCACCCGCGGGTCGTTGAAGAAGTCGCGGCGGGTGTTGAAGACGAATGCCTGCATGCCGGTGGGGTTGTTGTTGGGGATCTCCTCCTTCTTGATGCGCCCGTCGCGCACCGCCGGCGCGTCGTAGCCGGTGGCCCAGTCCTTGGCGGTCAGCTCCTGGCGGAAGTCGTACTCGCCGGCCTTGAACGCCTCCAGTGCCACGGTGGCGTCGCGGTAGTAGTCCACCCGGATGCGATCGAAGTTGTTCTGCCCGCGGTTGACCGGCAGATCCCGGCCCCAGTAGTCCGGGTTGCGCGCGTAGGTGATGGAGCGGCCCGGGTCCACCGCGGCCACCCGATAGGGGCCGCTGCCCAGCGGTGCCTCCAGGGTGGTCTTGGTGAAGTCCTTCCCCTGCCAGTAGGCCTTGGAGAGGATGGGAAGCTGGCCGATGATGAGGGGCAGCTCGCGGTTGTCCTTGTCGCTGAAGGTGAACTTCACCGCCCGCTCCCCCACCTGCTCGGCCTTCGCCACGCTGGCGTAGTAGGCGCGGTAGAAGGGGTGGCCCTGCGTCTTCAGGGTCTCGAAGGAGAAGGTCACGTCCGCCGGCGTCACCGGCGAGCCGTCGCTGAAACGCGCCTCGGGACGCAGGGTGAAAATGACCCAGGAGCGGTCCGCGGGCGTTTCGATGGACTCCGCCAGCAGGCCGTACTCGGAGAATGCCTCGTCGTCGGACTTGGCGGTCAGCGTGTCGAAGAGGCGCCCCAGGCCGGAGGCGGGCACCCCCTTGAGGGTGAAGGGGTTGAGGGTGTCGTAGGTGCCCACGGCGGCGAGGCGCACGTCGCCGCCCTTGGGGGCGTCGGGACGGGCGTAGTCGAAGTGGGTGAAGCCGGGGCCGTACTTGAGATCCCCGTGCATGGCCAGTCCATGGCTGGCGGTATCCCCGATGGCGGGGGCGGCGGCGGTAAGCAGCGCCAGGATGCCGGCGCCCAGCGCGGCGATGGGGTTGAATCGGCCCATACCCTCTCCCGAGTGATTGGTTTCGCGGCAGTGTACTGGATCTACTCCAGAGACTGCACGGGCGGGGGATGGTTCACCGGAGCGAACGCCCCGCCACCGGGCACGGTGGCGGGGCGGGGAGGTCACTCTTCCTTCAGTTCATCGTGCCAGCCGCGATCGAGACCGAATTCGAAGCTGTGAATCAGGAGGCCTTCCGGGAAGGCCTCGTTCAGCCGGCGTTCGAATTCCGCATAGACCTTGGTCTTGTGCTGCTGGACGTCGTAGTCCCGGGTGGTGGGATCCACGCCCTCCACCTCCACTTCCATCTTGAACTCCACCTCGGGGGCGATCTGTACGCGTACTTTTGCCATGGGCGTCTCTCCCTCGTTATTTATAAACAGCGGTTATGATTGCGCCATGCTCATTTATAGCAAAGGTACGATCAGCAACGCCACGATGTTGATGATCTTGATGAGCGGGTTGATGGCCGGGCCCGCGGTGTCCTTGTAGGGATCGCCCACGGTGTCGCCGGTGACCGCGGCCTTGTGGGCCTCGGAACCCTTGCCGCCGTGGTTGTCGTCCTCGATGAACTTCTTGGCGTTGTCCCAGGCGCCGCCGCCGGTGGTCATGGAGATGGCGACGAACAGGCCGGTGACGATGGAGCCGAGGAGGACGCCGCCCAGCGCCTGGGGGCCCAGCAGCAGGCCCACCAGCAGCGGGACCGCCACCGG
>JAQVKR010000297.1 GCA_028694565.1 Gammaproteobacteria bacterium
CCCGGTCGCCCTCATGCTGACCGTAATGGTCCTGGGCGGGCTGGGGCTGACGGGATGCGGCACCGGCGACAAGATGGCCGATCTGCGGGCCTACGTGAGCGAGGTGAAGGCCCGCCCCGTCACGCCCATCGAGCCCTTGCCCGAGATCAAGCCCTACGAGACCTACGCTTACCAGGTGCATGAGATGCGGGACCCGTTCGAGCCGCCGGCCGGCCCAGAGCCCGTGCAGGTGGCCCAGGAGCAGGCGAGCGGACCGCAGCCCGATCCGAACCGGCCGCGGGAGCCGCTGGAGATGTTTCCGCTCGACAGCCTGCGCATGGTGGGAATCCTGGAACGCGAGGAAACCACCTTCGGGTTGGTCATGGCCAGGGACGGAACCCTGTTCCGGGTCCGGGAGGGCAACTACCTCGGCCAGAATCACGGCAAGATTCTGCGCATTTCGGAGCAGCAAATCGACTTGATGGAAATCGTTCCGAACGGTACCGGCGGCTGGATGGAGCGGTCTGCCTCACTGGCACTGAACGAAAAGTAATCCCGAGGGGACACGCGTGATGATCACGGACAAATTTACCGCGCTCTTTGGCGCCGGACGGGGGGAACGGGTCGGCACCGCACGGAAGTTCGGCGGCGGCCTGATATGGACCGGACTGTTCCTCCTGCTGCTGCCGGTACTCTCGGCATCCGCCCAGCAGGGAGTCGCCCTGCAACAGGTGGATGTCTCCACGCTTCCCGGGGATCGGGTTCAGGTCGAGCTGGGCTTCAGCGGCCCGGCGCCGCAGCCGCAGGGGTTCACCATCGACAATCCCGCGCGGGTGGCGCTCGACTTCGTCGGGGTCAGCAACGCCCTGCCGGTCAAGAGCCGGCCCATCGACGCCGGGGTGGCGCGCAGCCTGACCGCGGTCGAGGCCCAGGGCCGCACCCGGGTGGTGCTCAACCTCTCCGAGATGGTGGCCTACGAGACCCGGGTCCAGGGCGACAAGGTCTTCGTGACCCTGGGCGGCGCCGCCATGGCCGCGCCGACAGCGGCGCCGGCGGCCCATGACGTCATGCGCTCCGGACCCCGCATCACCGAGGTGGACTTCCGCCGCGGCGCCGGGGGCGAGGGCCGGGTGCTGGTCGCGCTCTCCGATCCCTCCATCGTCACCGACGTGCGCCAGGAGGGCACCCGGGTGGTGGTGGACTTCCTCAACACCACCCTCCCGCCCGAGCTGGCGCGGCGGCTCGACGTGACCGATTTCGCCACCCCGGTGCAGTTCATCGAAACCTCGGCCCGGCGCGGCAACGTGCGCATGGTGATCACGCCCACCGGCGAGTACGAGCACCTGGCCTACCAGAGCGACAACCAGTTCGCGGTGGAGGTCCGTCCCCTGACCCGCGAGGAGCAGGTGGAGAAGGAGGAGGAGTTCAAGTACACCGGCCAGAAGCTGTCGCTGAACTTCCAGGACATCGAGGTGCGGGCCGTGCTGCAGCTGCTGGCCGACTTCACCGGGCTGAACCTGGTGGCCAGCGACTCGGTGCGGGGCAACGTCACCCTGCGGCTGCAGAACGTCCCCTGGGACCAGGCGCTGGAAATCATCCTCAAGACCAAGGGGCTGGACAAGCGCATCGAGGGCAACGTGATGATGGTGGCCCCGGCGGAGGAGATCGCCGCGCGGGAGAAGTTGGAGCTCGAGACCAAGCAGCAGGTGGCCGAGCTCGCCCCGCTGCGTTCCGAGATCCTCCAGGTCAATTACGCCAAGGCGGCCGATATCTCCGCCCTGCTGAAGGCCAAGGAGAACAACTTCCTCTCCTCCCGCGGCAGCGTGACCATCGACGACCGCACCAATGTCCTGCTGGTGCAGGACACGGCGGAGAAGCTCGATGACATCCGCGCCCTGGTGGCGAAGCTCGACATCCCGGTGCGCCAGGTGCTGATCGAGTCGCGGGTGGTGGTGGCCGACACTACCTTCCAGCATGCCCTGGGCGTGCGCTTCGGCATCACCACCGACCGGGAGACCGGTGCCGACGTGGTCAACTACGGCGGCGTGACGGGCAACGCGGCCGGCGCCGACTCCCTCTACAACGGCAGCATCCCGACCCAGGACAACCGCTTCAACGTCAACCTGCCGGCGGGCGATGCCGGGTTCGGCACCTTCGGGACCATCGGTCTCGCCCTGGCCAAGCTGCCCTTCGGCTTCCTGCTCGATCTCGAGCTCTCGGCGATGGAGGCCGACGGCCGCGGCGAGGTGATCTCCAGCCCGCGGGTGCTCACCTCCAACCAGAAGGAGGCCTCCATCGAGACGGGTACCGAGGTGCCCTACCAGGAGGCCACCTCCAGCGGCGCCACCAACGTGGAGTTCAAGAAGGCGGTGCTGAGCCTGAAGGTGAAGCCGCAGATCACGCCCGACGACCGGGTCATCATGGACCTCTCCATCACCAAGGACGCCGTCAACCAGGAGGTGACCGGCGGCGGCGGCGAGCCGGGCATCGACACCAACTCCATCTCCAGCCAGGTGCTGGTGGACAACGGCGAGACGGTGGTGCTGGGCGGCGTGTTCGAGCAGAACCGGACCAGCGGCGTGCGCCGGGTGCCCTTCTTCGGCGAGCTGCCCTACATCGGCTGGCTGTTCCGCTCCAACTTCAAGGAGGACTCGAAGAAGGAGCTGCTGATCTTCGTCACCCCGAAGATCATCAAGGACACCCCCAAGCTCTAGCAGCCTGGCGCCAGGGAAGGCCACCGGGGCGCCTGCGGGCGCCCCGGTGCGTTCAGGCATCCCGTCGTCGAGCACCCTTGGCCCCGGACGGGTTCGCCGGGATGCAATGCGGCTCGATGTCCATCCCCAACAGGCGGTTTTTGTTTGACTTGGCTTCCTTGCGTGCATTCATGCGCTTTGCCGGTGGAAGCGCCTGAGACCTGAATCCGCCGTCTTCCGGCGGGCCTTGGAGCGTCGCGAATGGCGGGTCGTCTTGATTGGATGACACCGCTCGGGTGATCATCACCGGATGCATCCCAACGAGAACATTTTCCTGGTGGGGCCGATGGGCGCCGGCAAGACCACCATCGGGCGCCTGGTCGCGCGCAGCCTCAACCGCGAGTTCCTCGACTCGGATCACGAGATCGAGGCGCGTACCGGGGCGGACATTCCCTGGATCTTCGACGTGGAGGGCGAGTCGGGATTCCGGCGCCGCGAGCGTCTGGCCATCGACGACCTGACCCAGCTCAAGGGCGTGGTCCTGGCCACGGGCGGCGGGGCGGTGCTGGACCCCGACAACCGCCGCCATCTGGGCTCCCGCGGCATGGTGGTGTACCTGTGCACATCGGTGGATCAGCAGCTCGACCGGACCCGCAAGGATCGCAACCGGCCGCTGCTGCAGACCGAGGATCCGCGCCGCCGCCTGGAGGAGCTGATGGCGGTGCGGGATCCCCTCTACCGGGAGATTGCGGATCTGGTCATCGAGACCGACGGCCGGACGGCCCGCTCGGTGGCCGGCGAGATCGTCAGAAAACTGCGGCTGGGGACGGATGCCCCCGAGGCACGGGAGTGAGGAAGTGAAGGCATGATAACCCTGCAGGTGGACCTGGGCGAGCGCGGCTACCCGATTCATATCGGCCCCGACCTGATCGGCCATGCGGAGCTGGTGCTGCCCCGGCTGCCCGGCAGCCAGGTGCTGATCGTCAGCAACGAGACGGTGGCGCCGCTGTACCTCGATCGGGTGGCGGCCATGTTCCCCGAGCAGCAGGTGGATACGGTCATCCTCCCCGATGGCGAGGAGTTCAAGACGCTGGAGACGACCCAGCGCATCTTCGATGCGCTGCTGGCGCAGCGCCACAACCGGACCACCACCCTGGTCGCGCTGGGCGGGGGCGTGGTGGGCGACATCTGCGGGTTCGCCGCGGCCTGCTACCAGCGCGGGGTGGCCTTCATCCAGGTTCCCACCACCCTGCTGGCGCAGGTGGACTCCTCCGTGGGCGGCAAGACCGGCGTCAACCACCCCCTGGGCAAGAACATGATCGGGGCGTTCCACCAGCCGCGCTGCGTCATTATCGACACCCGCACCCTGGATACCCTGGATGACCGGCAGCTGTCCGCGGGACTCGCCGAGGTGATCAAGTACGGACTGATCCGGGATGCCGGCTTCTTCGCCTGGCTGGAGGAGAACCTGGAGCGGCTGCGCGCCCGGGACCAGGCGGCCCTGGCCGAGGCCATCGAACGATCCTGCCGCAACAAGGCGGAAGTGGTGGCCGCCGACGAGTACGAGGCGGGCTGCCGGGCGCTGCTCAACCTCGGGCACACCTTCGGCCACGCCATCGAGGCCGGGATGGG
>JAQVKR010000298.1 GCA_028694565.1 Gammaproteobacteria bacterium
TGGTCGACTTCCCGCGCCGCTCAGGCGGGCCGGGGAATCCGGATGACCTCCCCGAAAGCGGCATACTCGCCGGCGCCGAGGCGGCCGAGGGGATCCATCCTCGCGGCGTCCACCTTCAGCCGCCCCTTCGCATCCCGCGCGGTGACCCCGTCATCGACATAGATGCGCCGCACCCGCCCCAGGATGATGGACTGGGGCGCACCGCCGATTTCGCGAATCTCATGGCGCTCACAGGCGTAGGCGACGCGGCAATCGGCCAGCCGCGGCAGGCCGAACCCCTCGAAGGGGACCGTCTCCAGCCCCGCCTCCTCCAGCTCGGAGACGCCGGCCTCGCGGGTCGCCGAGGTCTGGGTGAGAACCCGGGCCTGCTCCCGGTGGGGAATGTGGATGACGAAGTGGCCGCGCCGTTCGATGTTGACCCGGGTGTCCTTGTTGCTGCCATCGGGCTTCCTGCCGATGGAGAGCATGATCAGCGGCGGATCGCTGCACACGGCGTTGAAGTAGGAGAAAGGCGCCAGGTTGAGGCTCCCGCCCTCGTTCTCCGACAGCACCCAGGCGATGGGGCGCGGGATGAGAGTCTGGATCATCTGGATGTAGACCGCATCGGGACCGAGTTCAGACAGGTCGATGTACATGGATGCTCCTTGCCGTGAGAGGGTTGTCGCGGCATTTTAACAGCCGGTCGAACCCGCCGGCGCCCGCAGCGGCGGAATGGAAACCCCAGGGGGGCGCCTTGAAGCCGGACGGCTGGAATCCGCCCTCTCAGGGACAGGTGCGCCGCCGTGGCCTAGTCGAGCTCCTCCCCGGGACGGGGTTCCTCCTCACCGTTCTCGTGGTGCCTCCACTTCTCGAAACACTGCAGACCGCAGAAGTGCGCCACGTAGTCCACCGCCTCGGCAGTCTTCGCCTCGGAAACCGGGATTTCCTTCATGCACACCTCGCAGGAAACGGTCTTCTCCTGGCTGCCTTTCGTCTGACCGCCCATGCCCACCTCCCGATGGCTTCCACCTGAAACGCCCGTCACGCTCCGCTCCATGCATCCGGGGAAACCCGACCAGCGCGGCACGGCGTCATGCCTCATCCGCCGTCCGGATGGCGCGTGCCAGGAAGCCCTATCGATCATGTAGTCCAGTTCCGCGTACTTGTGTAGGAAGTTGACGTCCGTTGCCGTACGACGCTGCCCTCTCTTTTGACAAATATCCCGCCGGACCATGATGTTGCATCAGAACGTCCCGCAACCCGGTCAACTCCGGCGGGAAAAATGCCCACGGGGTCATTGACACAATTTTTCACATTATTAACTTAAGCGGATGTGTTGCCGAAGCAACAGTGCCGGGGCGGATGCCGGGGGCGGGAGGGATCGCGCCGCACGCGCGGCATGCTCGGCCAGGCTGTCGCGCACCGCCCCGCATCCCGGTTAGGGAGATGATATGGACATCACGCTTCTCATCCCACCCGTGTTCGACCCGACCCATCCGGATCCGGCCCTGCCGCCGCTGAGCGCCGCGATCAACGCGGCCGGACACAGGGCGCGCGGAGTCGACATGAACCTGGCCACCCTTATCCGGGTGCTCGACCCTGCCTGGCTGGAGCGCCAGTTCGGGGAACTGGAGCGGCGGTGCGGCGCGGGGTCGAGCGACGAGCTGCGGCAGCGGCTCGAATTGTGTGCGCTGCTGCTGCCGAGGCTGGGAGAAACGCTTCCCGCGGCGCTGGAGGCGCTGCGCCACCCCGACACCTACCGCGATCCCCTGGGTCGGAGCTACCGCTCCAGCCGCGCGGTGATCGACAACGCCTTCTTCATCCTCAGCAGCTGCCACCATCCGTCCCGGTGGTCGCTGACCCGCTTTCGTTCCGCTCACGATCTGGAGCGCTCCGACGGGCTGGCGCTGGCCCTGTCCGACCGGCGCACCAATCCCTTCGAAGAAACCGTCCGCGACTTTCTCGACACCGATCCCGGGCGGAGGCACCTGGAACGGGCCGATGCATCCGGCATCATCATCTCCCGGCCGGACCAGCTGCTGCCGGGCCTGACCCTCGCCCTGCAGCTGAAGGCGCGCTGGCCCGCGCGCAGCATCATCCTGGCGGGGCGCCATGTGGAGCAGATCGGCCGGGTGCTGGCCCGCAGCGAGGTGCTCTCGGGGCTGGCCGACTACCTGATCCTCGGCGATGGTGAAACCGCCTGCCCGCGCCTGCTCGACACCCTCGGCAACGGCTGGCGCTCCGCGACGCGGGAACGGCCGGCAATCATCGACGAGCGGCTCGAGCATCCGGTGCGCAAGAGCCTCGCCGCCAGCCGGCCGGCGCCCGACTGCGCCGACTTCGCCGGGCGTCCCTATCTCGTGCCGCAACCCGTCGCGATGCTGCAGCCGACCCGTGGCTGTTACTGGCGCAAGTGCGCTTTCTGCAGCACCTCGCCCGGACGAGGCTGGCACTACATGGAACGGCCCGTGGAGCGGGTCCTTGAGGACGTGGAACAGTTGGCGCGGACCCTGGACACCCGGCGCTTCTACTTCAACGTGGACAACATCGCTCCGCTTCACCTGCGCCGGCTCGCCGAGGCGCTGGCCGCACGCGGGCCGGGGATCGAATGGAGCGCCAGGCTCTTCTTCGAGCCCACCCTGGCCGACGCGGCGCTGGTCGGTCTGCTGGCCGAGTCCGGTTGCCGCCAGGCCCGGTTCGGCCTCGAGAGCGCCAGCCCCGGACTGAGGAAACGCATGCGGCGCAGCGGCGATCCCGTACTGATCGAGCGCGTGATACGACTGTTCGCCCGCCACGGGATCCGGGTTCATCTGGACTGGATGGTGGGCTTCCCCGGCGAGACCGGGCATGACTTCCAGGCGACGGTTGATTTTTTGCGCCGCAACCGGGATGCCGTCCACACGGTGAACGTCTCCACCTTCCGCCTCGAGACCGGCTCGATCATGTTCAGGGAGCCGGCAGGGTTCGGAATCGAGATCATCGACGACCCGCTCCGGGATCTGGCCCTGGAGCACGCCTACCGCCCCGGCAAGGGATTCTCGCCCAGGACGGCGGAAAAGCGGGCCCGCCGGGCCCGGGAGTTCGTGGAAACGCTGTTCGGTGGCCCGCCCGGTGACGCGCTCCCGCTGCACGCTTTCCTCGCCGCGGCGGGCGGGGGATATCCCGGAGCCGGCGCGCGCCCCCTCCCGGGCCCCGGCTACCGCCTGCGTGGGGATGTGCGGTCGATCCGTTCACGGGTCGCGCCCGATCTGCTCTATCTCTACTGCGATCGCAGCGCCCGCATCTTCCGCCTCACCCCGGTGCAGGAGGAGTTGCTGCGGACAGGGTCGGGGCCTTCGCACCGGCTGCCGGCGGCGCTGCTCCACGAGCTCCGGCAGGCGGGGTTTCTCGAATCCGCCGACGCCTCGGTACGCCGGAGCGCCTGACCGGCCCGGAGGAAAGGGCCGGGCCGCTCTCTTCCTAGAGCGCGGCGAGGGTGATGGCCCGGCGGAAGCGCGACAGGGCCAGCAGGAAGAAGACGATCCCGATCACGGCGATGGCCAGGAACTGGGGCCACACCACGTCGAGCCCCGCGCCCCGGTAGAGGATGCCCTGGGCCAGGGCCACGAAGTGGGTGGTGGGCGCGGCCTCCATCACCGTCTGCACCAGCTCCGGCATGCTCTCCCGCGGCGTGATGCCGCCCGAGAGCATCTGCAGCGGGATGATGGTCAGAATCATCAGCAACCCGAGCTGGGGCATGGAACGGGCCAGCGTACCCAGGAAGATTCCGATGGAGGTGGCCGAGTAGAGGTAGAGCGCCGCCCCCAGCAGGAACAGGGGGACCGAACCGGCGATGGGTACGGCCAGGACGCCCTTGATCACCAGTTCGATGGAGAGCCCGGCCCCAACCACGATCACCAGCACGTTGGACCACACCTTGGCCATCATGATCTCGAAGGGGGTGAGCGGCATCACCAGCAGGTGCTCCAGGGTGCCGTGCTCGCGCTCGCGCACGATGGCGGCGCCGGCGAGCATGATGGCCAGCAGGTTCACGTTGTTGATGATCTCCACCACGCCGCCGAACCAGTGCCCCTCCAGGTTGGGGTTGAAGCGGTAGCGCACGACCATGTCGACGGCCCGAGGGGTCTCGGCCCGGTGGCCGCGCACGAAGGTGGCCACCTCGCCGGTGAGAATGTTGCTGATGTAGTTGGCCCCGATGAACGCCTGGCTCATGCGCGTGGCATCCACGTTCACCTGGACCGCGGGCCGCCTGCCGGCCAGTACGTCGCGCTCGAAATTCGCCGGGATCTGGATGACGAACGTGACTTTTCCGGTATCCAGGTA
>JAQVKR010000005.1 GCA_028694565.1 Gammaproteobacteria bacterium
GGTCCGCGATCTGGGGAGGAGCGCCGCCTTCTTCGAGCGCCTCGGCTGGCGGCGCTCCGTGAAGGAGGCGCCGGACGTTGCTTTCTTCCAGTGCGGCGGCATCGCCATCTCCCTGTACCCCGTCGAGGCGCTGGCCGCGGACGCCGGGATTGCGCCCGGGACGCCCGGCGGCGGGGCATTCGCGCTGGCCCACAACACCCGCACGCGGGAGGAGGTCGACGCCGTGCTCGCCGAGGCCCGGTCCGCGGGCGCGGAGATCGTCAAGCCGGCCGCGGATGCTTTCTGGGGCGGCTACTCCGGCTACTTCCGCGATCTGGATGGCTACCTGTGGGAGGTGGCGTGGAACCCGGGCTTCCCGCTGGATGAGTCGGGAGCGGTCAGCCTTCCCGACTGAGGGGGCAACCGTCCGGGCCTGTACGCGCCTCGGGCAGCCGTTGCCGGGCTTGCCGCCGGGGCATCATGGTGCCGAGGGTCCGGAGGGCCGGGCTCAGCCCGGCGCCGGGTCGCGGGCCGGCCGGTTGGCCTTTTTCCCGCCCTTGGAAGAGCCGGCGCCGGTCACTCCCGCCGTCAGCGCGAAGCGCATGGCCTCCTCCATGTTCATGTCCAGCGGCCGGACGGCGCTCCTGGGTACCAGCACGGCGTAGCCGCCGATCATGTAGCTCATGGGCAGGTAGACCATGATCCGGTCCCCGCCGCGCAAATCCTCCGGCATGTGATCCGGCCTCGTCTGGGTGACGAAGCCGATGAGTTCCATCTCCGAGCCGCCGATGGTCACCGCGACGACCTGCTGGAATTCCTTCTGCTCCTTGGGCGAGAAATAATCGAAGAAATCGCGGATGGAGCGGTAGATGGACTTGATCAGCGGCATGCGGTACAGAAGCTGCTCGCCCATGGAGAACAACTGTCGGAACACGTACGCGTGCATCAGCAGCCCGATGGCGAACAGCACGCCCACACCGGCGATGATGCCCATCCCGGGCCAGTAGAGCGACTCCGGCAGGATCAGGTGGATCAGGCCGCCCAGCAGCGACTCGGCGGTGACCGCGAGCCAGTAGATGAGGTAGAGGGTCAGCGCGACCGGGAGGATGGTCGCCAGTCCGGTGAGGATGTTTCTGCCGATGAAGCTCAGCATGGGAGCGCTCTCCAGGTCATGGTCCGGGCATTCCGGATCCCGGCGTTCTGCGGGAGTGTCCGTCGGGTTCCGCGCCCGGATCACCACCAGGCGTGCAGCCGCCCCTCCACCACCTGGTGCTTGAACCGGCGCAGGGGCCGGTTGCCCACGGCAACGCACTCGCCGGTCTCGATGTCGAAGGCCCAGTGGTGCTTGGGGCAGGTCAGGCGGCGGCCCTCCAGGGCCAGGTGGGGAATGTCGGTGACCTGGTGCGGGCAGCGGCTGTCGTAGACCCGCAGCTCCTCGCCGTCGCGCCAGACGAAGAGGTGGCGTCCGTCGGCCTCGTGGAAGGTGACCTCGCCGTCGGTCACCGCCTCCATGGGCGCTAGGTCGTGCCAGGAGGGCTCCACTCCAAGGTTCTCGGGGCGGAACTCGGGAATGTCCATCTCCAGCAGGATTTCGGCGGCCCAGACGATCTTGGCCAGCCCCAGCACGGGGAAAGCCATGAGCAGGGCGTCGATCACCTCGTCGGGGGTGGCGCCGTTGCGCAGCGCGCGGGTCAGGTACTGCCGGAAGCCCCCCTCGGTCTGCACGGCCACCTTGGTGATGACCGAGATGAGATCGCGGGTCTTCACGTCGAGGTGGCCACCGGCTCCCTTGAGGAACATGAAGTAGGCGCCCATGGCCTCGGGCCGAGCCTTGACCAGGTAGTTCAACGCGTCGCTCATCGGTATCTCCTCGGTGTTGCGGGTGGACTCTCCACCATAGTAGCCGACCCGGTGCCGACATGTGCGGCCGGGCGCGCCACTGCCGTGGCTCTCACCCCAGGCCGGCTGTGGCGAGGCTGGATGGCCGGCGCAAGGGCGCGGCGGAAAGCTCCCCGCCGTCCGGGGAATCAGGCGCGGGGGATCGCCGGGGTGCGTTCATCGGCGTGGTGAGGCGGGTGCCCGGGGAGTGGCCGATCCGGGGCCTGGGCCGGATCGGGCCGCCATGGCGCCGGCGGCGCGGCAACTCCTCCGCGCATCGCCCGGCCGGGAGTCGCGGCGCGGCAGGCTAGGCCCGATCGAGGCAAACCAGGGTCTGGCGGGCGATCTCCAGCTCCTCGTTGGTGCGGATGGCGAGCACCTTCACTTCGCCGCCGGCGGGCGAGATCTCCAGCACGTCGCGGCAGGGTTCGGCGTTGCGCTCCGGGTCGATGCGGATGCCGAGCCGCTCCAGGCCGCCGCAGCTGCAGTCGCGCACCGTCCGGTCGTTCTCGCCGATGCCGCCGGTGAACACGACCGCGTCGACCTGTCCGAGCACGGCATAGTAGGCGCCCAGGTACTTGCGGATGCGGTAGCAGAAGACCTCCAGCGCCAGCCGGGCGTCGGCGTCGCCGGCCTCGGCGAGGCGGTGCACCTCGCGCATGTCGTTCGCCCCGCACAAGCCCTTCAGGCCGCTCTCGCGGATGAGCACGTTCTCCATCTCCGCCGGGCTCATGCCGGTGGCGCGCTGCAGGTAGAAGTTGACCGCCGGGTCCACGTCGCCGCTGCGGGTGCCCATCACCAGCCCCTCCAGCGGAGTCATGCCCATGGAGGTGTCCACGCTGCGTCCGGCGGCGATGGCCGTGGCGCTGGCCCCGTTGCCCAGGTGCAGGGTGATCAGGTTCAGTGCCTCCAGGGGGCGGCCCAGGTGCTGCGCGGCGCGCCGGGCCACGTAGCGGTGGGAGGTGCCGTGGAAGCCGTAGCGGCGCACGTGGTATTCGGTGTAGGCGCTGCGGGGCAGGGCGTAGTGGTAGGCGTGGGGCGGGATGCTCTGGTGGAAGGCGGTGTCGAACACGGCCACCTGGGGGGTGGTGGGGAAGGCGCGGCGCGCCTCCTCGATGCCGTGCAGGTTGGGCGGATTGTGCAGCGGGGCGAGGGGCACCAGCTCGCTGATGGTGCGCATCACGGCCTCGTCCACCCGCACCGCCGTGGTGAACTCCTCGCCGCCGTGGACCACGCGGTGGCCGATGGCGCCCAGGTCGGCGGTGTCGGCCAGCGCCCCGTTGGCCACCAGGGCCTTCAGGATATCGCGCAACCCCTCGCCGTGGTCGCGCACCGGGCGGGTCTCGCGCACCGGCTCGGCGCCCTCGGCGCGGTGCACCAGCAGCCCCTCGGGCTCGCCGATGCGGTCCACGTGGCCCTCGGCCAGCTGGGCCTCGTCCTCCATCCGGAACAGCCGGTACTTGATGGAGGAGGAGCCGGAGTTGAGAACCAGGATTCTCATCGTGCCCCCCCGCCGGCCTGGGCCTGGATGCAGGTGATGGCCACGGTGTTGACGATGTCGGTCACGGTGCAGCCGCGGCTGAGATCGTTCACCGGCTTGTTCAGCCCCTGCAGGACCGGCCCGATGGCCACCGCGCCGGCGGAGCGCTGCACCGCCTTGTAGGTGTTGTTGCCGGTGTTCAGATCGGGGAAGACGAACACCGTGGCGTGGCCGGCCACCCGGCTGTCGGGCAGCTTGGAGCGGGCCACGCCCGCGTCGACGGCGGCGTCGTACTGGATGTGTCCCTCCAGCATCAGGTCGGGACGGCGGCTGTGGGCGATGGCGACCGCCTCGCGCACCTTCTCCACGTCGGCGCCCTTGCCCGACTCGCCGGTGGAGTAGGAGAGCATGGCCACCCGCGGCTCGATGCCGAACATGGCGGCGGTGTTGGCGGAGCTGACGGCGATGTCGGCGAGCTGCCCGGCGTTGGGGTTGGGATTGACCGCGCAGTCGCCGTAGACCAGCACCCGGTCCTCCAGGCACATGAAGAAGACGCTGGAGACCAGCGAGGTGCCGGGCACGGTGCGGATCACCTCGAAGGCCGGGCGGATGGTGTGCTGGGTGGTGTGGGCCGCGCCGGAGACCATGCCGTCGGCGTCGCCGTGGGCCACCATCAGGGTGCCGAAGTAGCTCACGTCGGCCAGGGTGTCGAAGGCCATCTCCTTGGAGATGCCCTTGTGCCGGCGCAGCTCGTAGTAGGCCTGGGCATAGGCGGGGCGGCGCTCGGAGGTCTGGGGATCGACGATGTTCACTCCCTCGAGCTTCAGGCCGAGGGTGGCGACGCGCTGGCCGATCTTCCCCGGATCGCCCAGCAGGGTGAGTTCGCACACCCCGCGCAGCTGCAGGATCTCCGCCGCCCGCAGGACGCGCTCGTCGGTGCCCTCGGGCAGGACGATGTGCATGCGCTTCGAGCGGGCGCGCTGGATCAGCTCGTACTCGAACACCAGCGGCGTGACGCGCCGGGCGTGATCGGCGGAGATGCGCTGCTGCAGCAGGCCGAGGTCCACGTTCTTCTCGAAGATGCCGAGCGCCGCGGCGATCTTGCGGTTGTCGCCGGGGAGGATGGTGCCCTCCACGGCGGAGACGTTCAGCGCCGTGGTGAAGGTGTCGGTGGCGACGCTGAGCAGGGCGATGGCGTTGTGGTTGAGCCCGCCGAGCAGCCGCTGCACCTGGGGGGCCGGCACCTGCCCGCCGCTCAGCAGCAGCCCGGCGATCTTCGGGTAGTTGCTGGAGACGTCGGCGGTGATTGAGCCGAGGATGATGTCGGAGCGGTCGCCGGGGGTGATGATGAGGCTGCCCTCCTCCACGTAGTCGAGGAAGTCGGGCACCTCCATGGCCGCCACCTTGTAGGCGAGCACCTCGTGGTTCAGGGCGTCGGCGTCGCCGGTGAGCACCCGGGCGTCGAGGGTGCGGGCGATTTCGCCCACCGTGGGTTTCTCCAGCGAGGGGTGCTCGGGCAGCAGGAAGCAGGGAACCCCGCTCTTCAGGGTCTGCCCCAGGTGCCCGCGGACCGTTTCGATGCGGCCGGGGTCCACGCGGTTGACCACGGTGGCGAGCAGCTCGCAGCCGCGATCCTCCAGGGTCTCCTCCAGCACCTGCACGGCGTCGGCTATCTCCTCGCCGCTGCGTTCGAAGCCCTTGATGACCGGCACCAGCAGGCAGCCGAAGTTGTTGGCCAGATCGGCGTTGAAATCCAGCTCCAGGGCCGAGGTGACGCGGGAGTAGTCGGTGCCGGCGCAGACCACCAGGTCGCAGCGCTCCTCCAGCGCCTTGTACTTGTGCAGGATGAGCTTCAGCAGGCCGTCGTAGTCGCCGTGGGTGAGGTAGTGGCGGGCGACATCCTCGGTGCAGCCGTAGAGCGCCTCCGCGCCCGCGGGCAGCTCGTAGCGGCTGCTGACCAGGTGGAGGAGGGGATCGTGCACGCCGTCGCGGGGAATGACGGGGCGGAAGAATCCGACCCGTTCCACCGTGGCGGCGAGGTTCTCCATCATCCCCAGGACCACGATGGACTTGCCACTGCCGGGCTCCGCCCCGGCGACATACAGGCTGTGCAGCATAGGACCTCTCTGGATAATCGTTCGGTTCCGCCGGGAAGATCGCCGGGAGACGGTGCTTTGCGGGCATTCGCGAGCGGGTGCCGCGGCCGGGTGCTTCCCGGCCCGTTGAAGGCCGCCCGAGCCCGTTGCACAGCTTAGCGCATCGCGGCGACCGTGTTGTGACGCCCGCCGTCCGCGGTCGCCGCGGCCGGGGCGGGCGCCGGAGGCGCCCCGGGCGGAGTGGCCCGGGGCCGGCGCCGGGAGGGTCAGCCGCGGCGCGGCATCAGTACGGTGTAGTCGAGGTCGAGCACCACGCTCTCGTGGTAGCGACTCCCCCCCTCGGCTTCCACCTTCGGCGAGCCGAGTTCGCGGGTGTCCATGTTCTTGACCCCGTAGGTGCGCACGCGCAGGGCGCCCAGGTCGGCGCGCCCGGGAATCTCCCACTTGTCGGCGATCTCGCTCCAGGCGTAGAAGGTGTCGCCGGCGAAGCTCGGGTTGCAGTGGGCGCCGCCGTTGATGGCGGCGATGCCGATGGCGTTGGCCAGTCCGTTGTAGGAGAGCGCGCGGCACACGGAGATGACGTGGCCGCCGTACATGAGCCGCCGGCCGAAGCGCGAGCCGCTCATCATGTGCGCCTCGAAGTGGACCCGGGCGTTGTTCTGGTAGAGCTTGGTGGCCAGCGTGTGGTCCGATTCGTCGACGGTCATGCCGTTGATGTGGTCGATGCGCTCGCCCACGCCGTAGTCCTCCCACAGGTGGGGCGAGGCGGTGAGGGCGGTGTCGAAGTCCGCGGCGTCCAGCTCCGCGGGCACCGGGAGGCGATCCACGCTCACGTGATCGGGCAGCTCCGGCAGCACCGTTTCCGGTGCCAGGCTGGCCGGGTCCTTCTTGTGCACCATCACCCAGCGGATCCAGGAGAGCACCTCCTCGCCATACTGGTTGACGGCGGTGGAGCGCACGTAGACATTGCCGTTCCTGCCGCTGGAGTTCTCCTTCAGGCCGATGACGGTGCTTTCGGCGTTGAGGGTGTCGCCCACGTAGACCGGACGCAGGAAGCGCACGTCGGCATAGCCGAGATTGGCCACGGCGTTGAGGGAGATCTCGGGCACGGTCTTGCCGAAGGCCACGTGGAAGGCCAGCAGGTCGTCCACGCTCTTCTCGCGCAGGCCCATGGCGTGGGCGGCCGGGGTGGCGCTGTGGAGCAGGAAGCGGCTGCCGGTGAGCGCGATGTAGAGCGCCGCGTCGCCGTCGGTGATCGTGCGCGGCGTGCCGTGCCTCAGCGTCTGGCCGAGCCGGAAGTCCTCGAAGAAGTTGCCCTGGAACTGTTTCGACATGTGGTTCCCTCGTCTCTCAGCCCCGGCCCGCGTGGCGGCGCCGGGGGTGTCCCGGCCACCGGGGCCGTGAGCGCCCGCCCGTCGGGGCGGGGTTTTCCCCGTGGCGCGCGATCCGGTTCAGCCCTGCTGGGTGGAGCAGTAGATGCCCGGGCACAGGTTGAAGGCCTGCTCCCGCTCCTCGATGGCCTCGAACATGGCGATGCAGCGCTGGGCGGCCTCGAGCTCCACGGGCTGCAGCAGGCGGCCGTCGAGCACGGCGTAGGGGCGCCCCTCGGCCTCGGCATCCTGCATGGCCCTGATGATGGCGCGCTTCTTCTCCACCTCCTTCGGCTTGGGGGTGAAGGTGTCGTTGGTGTAGGGCAGCTGCACGGGGTGGATGACGGCCTTGCCGTCGAAGCCCAGATCGCGCGCCTGGCGGCAGGCGAACTCGCAGCCCTTGGCGTCGTTGACCTCCACGTGGGCGCCGTCGATGACCCCGACGTTGTGGGCCCGGGCCGCGAGCACCACCAGCGAGAGGATGGTGAGCAGCCCGGTGCGGTCGGGGGTGACGTTGATGCGCAGGCCGTTGCACAGGTTGGCCGTGCTCACCACCACGCAGGACAGGCGCCGGGTGGCGGTCAGGATCTCCTCCAGGTGCATCACCGCCAGCGGCGACTCCACCATGATCATCACCGGCAGCCGCTCGCCGCCGGCGGCGTCGAGCATGGCCACCGCCTTGAGCATGTCGGCGCGGGTGTTGATGCCGGAGAACAGCACCGCGTCGATGGGCAGCGCGGCGATGGCGTCGAGATCCTCGGCCAGCCGCTCGCTGTTGAGCGGATTGGGGCGCACCACCAGCTCCTGGCCGATGAAGTTGCCGGCCCCCACGGCCGCCACCACGTTGTCGCGGGCGCGGGCCTTGTGCTCCATCGCGGTCGACTCGTGCAGGTCGAACACCAGGGCGTCGGCGGGCAGCTCGCGGGACTTCTCCAGGTGCCGCGGGTTGTCGCCGGAGACGTAGAGCATGGTCCGGCGCGGGCGGACTTTCGGGAAGTTGGGGTTGAGGGGGCTCATCTCGCGCTCTCCGCCGCCCGCGCCTCGAGCATCTGCTTGAGCTTGCTGCGGATGACCTTGCCGTTCTTGGTGCGCGGGTAGTCCTCGAGGATGTGCACCAGCTTGGGGCGCTTGTAGCCGGCCAGGTGCTGCTCGCCGAAGGCCAGCAGCTCCCCGGCGTCCGCCTTCGCGCCGGGGACGAGAATCACGCAGGCCGCCACCAGGGTCTTGTCGCGCTCGATGTCCTGGCCGATGGCCACGCAGTCGGCCACCTGGGGGTGGGTCTTCATCACCCGCTCGACCTCGTGGGGCGAGACCCGGAAGCCGAAGGTGTTGATGATGTCGTCGCGGCGGCCCAGGAACCAGATGTAGCCGTCCTCGTCCAGGCGCGCGTAGTCGCCGGTCAGGAACCAGCCGTTGCGGCGCACCTTGGCGGTCTCCCCGGGCAGGTTCCAGTACTCGATGAACAGCCCCGGGTCGGTGTCGCGGATGGCGATCATGCCTTCCTCGCCCTGGGGCACCTCGTTGAACTCCGCGTCCAGCAGGCGCACGTCGTGGCCCGGCTGCGGGAAGCCCGCCGCCCCCGGGCGGATGGGCATGCCCTTGTTCTGGGAGATGTAGTAGGAGATCTCCGACATGCCGATGGCCTCGTAGACATCCATCCCGAAGCGCTCGCGCCAGGCCAGCAGCATCTCGTCGGAGAGGTGCTCGCCGGCGCTCATGCAGTGGCGCAGCGTCGGCACGTCGGCTTTCGCGTAGTCGGTCTTCTGGATGATCTGGCGGTAGATGGTGGGCACGCCGATGAAGATGGTGCAGCCGTGCTTCTTGATGAGCCGCGGCCAGGTGTGGGCGTCGTTCCTGCCCTCGTGCACGATGACGGTCATGCCGTGGTAGAGGGGGTCCATCAGGCCCGAGCCGAGCACGTAGGTCCAGTTGAACTTGCCCGAGTGCATGATGCGGTCGCCGTCCCGGAAGTCGAACCAGTAGCGGCTGGCGGGCAGGCGGCCGATGAGGGCGCGGTGGGCGTGCAGCACCCCCTTGGGGTGGCCGGTGGTGCCGGAGGTGTAGACCAGGTAGGCCGGATCGCCGGCACGGGAGGCGTGGGGCGGCTCCCAGCGATCGATGGCGGCCAGTTCGGCGTCCAGGTCATGGAGCGCCAGGCGGTCGCTGGCGGGCATCTCGCCCGGCCCGGACAGGATCACGTGGCGCAGGCTGCCCGCGTCCTCCAGCTTCTCCCGCAGCGAGGGCCACATGGACTTGTGGGTCACCAGCACCGCGGCGCCGGAATCCTCCGCCAGGTATTGCACCTCCTCGGCCACCAGCAGGGTGGAGGTGGGCACGGCGATGGCGCCGCGCTTCATGGCGCCGAGGAAGGCGGTGGGGTAGGCCAGCGAGTTGGGCAGCCGGATCAGCACCCGCTCCCCACGCTCCACGCCGAGGTTGCGCAGCAGCTGGGCGAACCGGGAGGTGGCCTCGGCGAGCTCCCGGAAGGTGCAGGTGCCGGTGCCGAGCTGGTCGTCCTCCACGATCATGGCCGTGGCGGACTCCGCCGGCGTGCCCAGGTGGCGGTCGGTGCACGCCACGCCGATGTTGAAGTACTCCGGGACCTCCCAGGTCCACTCTTCGAATTGCGGTCGGTTCATGGTCGTCATTAGAGCAGTGTCCCGTATGGCCAGTTTTCCCGGATGACCTGCATCGGCAGCTTCTTCAGGATGTCCAGGGCGAACTGGGTGTCGTCCTGGCTGAGCGCGCGCAGGGCGCGGGCCCGCAGCAGCCCCTGCAGGGCCTTGCCGAACATGGGGGGATCGAGCATCTCGCCCTCGAAGCGGATGGCGCCGCCGAGCAGGGCGTCGGCCTCCACCGCCGCGCGCAGGATGGAGATGTTGCGCTGGACCTGGCTGGGGGCGGGTGTGAAGGCCACCTTGCACAGGTGGATGTGGTTGGGGTGGATCACCTGCTTGCCGGTGAGCCCCATGGCCGCCTCCTGGCAGGCGTGGCGGTAGACCACGTGGGACTCGGTCTCGCCGTGGAGATCGAGCCAGCGGCGCACGTCGTGGATCTCCACGAAATCCTCCGGCATGGGGGTCTCGTTGATGAGCACCTCCACGCCGCCGATCACCCCCTTGCCCTGGATGCGCGCCTCGAACAGCAGCAGGTCCAGGTAGGTCTTCAGCTCCCGGGTCCAGCCCTCCGGGGTGATGTGGATGGCCATGGCCTTGGAGAAATCGTGGATGCCGAACACCACGTGCTTCACCGTGCTGTACTGCATCAGCTCCGGGGCCAGCTTGAGCGACTTGGGGTGCTCGATGATGGGCTGGATGGTGATGCGGCTGTTCACGCCCTCGAGCCAGGCGGAGAGGTCGCGGATCTCGGCGGCCCCGTAGGCCTCGCCCGCCTTGGCCAGCACGATCACGTCGACGTGATCGGCGAGATCGCGGACCATGGCCAGATCCTTCTCGTACTCATCGGTGCGGAACGGGTTGATGCGCACGGCGATCTGCACGTCCGAGCGCGGGAACTGCGGCAGCTCCTGGCGCAGCAGCTCGCGGCTCAGCGCCTTCTGCCGGCAGCCGTCCTCCAGGTCGAACAGCAGCGTGTGGGCGTTGGTGGCGTGGGCATGTTTCTTCATGCGCTGCGAGGCCGCCTCGAGGTCCTCGTAGACGCCGGCCGCCGGGGAGTACTTCACCGGCGGGTAGTAAAGCTGTATGCCCGGCCAGAAATCGCCCAGAACGGCCTCGTCGGTCACGTCGGTGAGGTACGCCGTCTGGTACATCGCATTCTTCCCCTGTGTCGCATCAGTGTAGGCGGTGCGCCGTTCGTCCGCCCCTGTCGTTGTTGTTCGCGGGAGTGGCCGCCCCCCTGCCTGCTCCGATAACTGAGGATGGTAGTCAAGAAAATGCTGCATCGCAACAGCAGAGCGGTTATCATTGACCAACGCCCTCCCGGATGCAAGCGTAGGCGCCGGGCGGTTGGCTAACTAAAATATTAACAATTGGTTATATGCGGACCTGGAGCGGGCGATGGCCCGCCCAGGGTCATGGGAAAGTCGCGGCGGGACTTCCATTGAGCCGGTTTTTTGTGCTATGCATCAAACCGTTCAGCCCGCCGGCATCGGTGACGCCGTCCGTGACGGGGCGGTGGAGCCGGCTCGGATCGATATTCCGGGAGCAACCCCCGGAACGGAGGAGATACGTATCATGACCGAAGCGGTACACCCCAGTGAGGCCCTGTTCGGCGGCGAGAAGCCCTTTCCCATCATCGCCACCTGCGAGCACTTCGCCGGCAGCGAGAAGCTGATCGAGAAGGCGCTGGCCCTGCAGGAGAAGCTCGGCCCCATCTTCGACATCACCTGCGACTGCTAGGACGGCGCCCCGGCGGGCAAGGAGCGCGAGCACGCCGAGATGATCGTGCGGGTGCAGAACGGCGCCGGGAACAAGTTCAGGATGGCCGGCGTGCGCATCCACGACTACAGCCATCCGGCCTGGAAGCAGGACGTGGACATCCTGGTGGAGGGCGTCGGCGAGGTGACCGCCTACATCACCATCCCCAAGACCACCGACGTCAACCACCTGCGCGAGATGGTGGAGTACATCCAGGCGGTGGCGGCCCGCAACGGCGTCAAGCGCGAAATCCCGCTGCACGTGCTGATCGAGACTCACGGCGCGCTGCGCGACGTGCAGGCCATTGCCGCCACCCCCTGGGTGCAGGTTCTCGATTTCGGCCTCATGGACTTCGTCTCCGGCCACCACGGCGCCATTCCCGCCGCCGCCATGCGCAGCCCCGGACAGTTCGATCACGAGCTGCTGCGCCGCGCCAAGACCGAGGTCGTGGCCGCGGCGCTCGCCAACGGCGTGGTGCCCGCCCACAACGTGACCCTGGATCTGAAGAATCCCTACACCACCTACCAGGACGCCTTCCGTGCCCGCAACGAGTTCGGTTTCATGCGCATGTGGAGCATCTACCCGGCGCAGATCCAGCCCATCGTGGACGCCATGAAGCCCGACTACGGCGAGGTGGAGGATGCGGCCAACATCCTGCTGGCGGCCCAGGACGTCTCCTGGGGCCCGATCCAGTACAAGGGCGAGCTCCACGACCGCGCCACCTACCGCTATTTCTGGGATCTGCTGCGCAAGGCCCGCGTCACCGGCATCCCGATGCCGGCCGAGGCCGAGCGGCGCTTCTTCGGCTGACGGCGGGCCGGGCCGGGCTGGGAAGGGCGGCCAGGGCGTGCGGCCGCCTTTCCGAATTCACCACGAAGGCACGAAGGACACGAAGCGGGCAATATGGGAGGATTTCGCGGGTCGGCGGCGAGCCGGCGGAAGCCCCGCCGCGCGGAGACTCGCGGGATTGCGCCCTGAACACGGACGGTCTTCCTTCGCGCCGCCTTCGTGCCTTCGTGGTTGACCGGAAAATCGACGACCCTTGATCACCGATCCCTGGTTTTATGCCGCCGCGCTCGTCGCGGTGCTCGTCACCGGCACCTCCAAGGGCGGGCTGGGGGGCGGGCTGGGCGTGGTGGCGGTGCCCATCCTGGCGCTGGTGATCCCGCCGGTGCAGGCCGCGGCGGTGATGCTGCCCATTCTCTGCTTCATGGACATCCTCAGCGTCTGGCACTACCGGGGGCGCTGGGACGGGCGGCACCTGAGGGTCCTGCTGCCCGCGGCGGTGGTGGGCATCGCGCTCGCCGCGGTCACCTTCCGCCACATCGACGAGCGCTTCATCAAACTGATGGTGGCGCTGATCGCCATTCTCTTCACCCTCGACTTCTGGTTCCGCCCGCGCCTGAGCGGCGGGCGCGGCCCCGACGCGGTCTCCGGCGGCTTCTGGGGCGCGCTGGCGGGCTTCACCAGCTTCGTCGCCCACGCCGGCGGGCCGCCGGTGAACGTCTACCTGCTCTCCCGCCGGCTGGACAAGACCGTCTATGTGGGCACCTCGGTGGTGTTCTTCATCGTGGTCAACTACGTCAAGCTCGTCCCCTATGCCTGGCTCGGCCAGTTCCATGCCGGCAACCTGCTCACCTCGCTGGTGCTGCTGCCCCTCGGCGCCCTGGGCATCGCCCTGGGCGTGTGGCTCCATCCGCGCATACCGGTGCGGCTGTTCTACCAGGTCTGCTACGCGCTGCTGTTCGTGACCGGACTGAAGCTGGCCTGGGACGTGGCCGCGGGTTGAGGGCGGTTCCGGCGATCCCGCGCCGGGGGGCTGGAACGGCCATGGAATGAACCTCCGTCGCCGGCGGACCCTCTAAAGGTGACAGAACAACGAAAAACACGGCCTGAGGGCCGGGCGCGGCTGGTAGAATCGGGCCGCGCACCCATCCCGCCCGCCCATCCCATGGCCGCTGTGAACAAGAGGAGAGCTTCCCCCCATGACCGATCTGGAGCACCCGAACCCGGCGTTCCCCACCGCCGAGGAGGATGACCGCATCGCCGCCCACCCGGTGGAGACGCCGCAGACCCGGTCACCCTCCTACCGGCTGGCCTTCGCCGACCACGAGTTCCTCCTGCGCGAGGAGCTGCGGCCGGTGCGCATGCAGCTGGAGCTGCTGAAGCCGGAGCTGATGCAGCAGGATTACGGCATCAAGTCCACCATCGTCATCTTCGGCAGCGCCCGCATCCCCGAGGAGGAGAGCGCCTGCCGCGACCTGGAGGCGGCCGAGGCGCGCCTGCGCGCCGCTCCCGGCGATCCGGCGGCGGAGCGGGCGGTGCGCGCCGCCCGCAGCATCCTGGCCAAGAGTGCCTACTACGACGAGGCGCGCAAGCTCGGCCACATGATCACCTCCGACGGCCAGTGCCCCGGGCGCTGCGAGCTGGTGGTGATCACCGGCGGCGGGCCGGGCATCATGGAGGCGGCGAACCGCGGGGCCTTCGATGCCAACGGCAAAAGCATCGGGCTCAACATCGTCCTGCCCCATGAGCAGAACCCCAATCCCTACATCACCCCGGAGCTGAGCTTCCAGTTCCACTACTTCGCCATGCGCAAGCTGCACTTCCTGCTGCGCGCCAAGGCGCTGGTGGCCTTCCCGGGCGGGTTCGGCACCCTGGACGAGCTGTTCGAGACCCTCACCCTGATCCAGACCCGGAAGGTCAAGCCCGTACCGGTGCTGCTGTTCGGCAAGGCCTACTGGGACCGCATCATCGACTTCGAGGCGATGGTGGAGGAGGGGACCATCGACGCCAGGGACCTCGAACTGTTCCGGTTCGTGGAGACGGCCGGGGAGGCCTGGAGCTACATCGTCGATTTCTACGCGGGCACGGGGCTGGTGCGGGGCCGGTGATTCCGTTTACCCTGCCGGGCTGGTGTACTGCTGCACTCGTGGATGCCCATTCAGCGAGTCGCCGGCCGGCGGCTCGCCCGCAGGGAGCCTCCCGAAAGCGCCATGACTGCGTTGCAGCGCTTGACAAGGGAAACAGCATTGCCTGCGCACTGCGCCTTGTCCTGGCACTTTCGGGGGGCTCTGAAAGTACCTCCAAGAGTGACGCAGTACACTAGTCCCCGGATTCAAGGGCCGTACGGCCCCGCTGCAGAGGCAGGCATTGACATGTTCGACACCGGTCACGCGCTCCACCATGATCATACCGTCGTCGTGCTGGGCGCCAGCCCGAAGCCGGCGCGCTATTCCAACCAGGCGGTGCGCCTGCTCAAGGAGCACGGCTACCGGGTGGTGCCCGTGCACCCCCGGTTCACCGACATCGAGGGGCTGCACGCGGCCCCCTCGCTGGGGGCGGTGGAGGGGCCGGTGGAGACCCTGACCCTCTATGTCGGCCCGGAGCGCAGCCGGCCGCTCATCGAGGACATCGTTGCGCTCAAGCCGGGACGGGTGATCTTCAATCCCGGCACCGAGTCCGCCGAGCTGGAGGCGCGGCTGCAGTCGATGGAGATTCCCTTCATCCACGGCTGCACCCTGGTGATGCTGCGGACCCGGCAGTTCTGAAACCGGCCGGACGGGCCGCCGCAACCGCGGTTTCACCGGTGTTCTATAGTGTTCGTATGCGTCTCGTCGATACCGACCATGACAGGGAGGATTGAGGACATGCCGGATACCATGAACGAAGTGCTGCACCCGGGGCTGGAGTTCGACCGCGACCCGGATTTCCCCCACGCCCCGGAGTTCTGGACCCGGGAGGCGGCGGCGGAGGAGGCGGCCCGCGAGGGTCTGGCGCTCACCGACCCCCACTGGGAGGCGGTGCGCGCCCTGCAGTCCTACTTCGCCAGGCACGAGAGCATCAATGCCCGGGAAGTCCACGACGCGCTGGACGAGAAGTTCCATGCCGAGGGCGGGATGAAGTACCTCTATGCCCTGTTCCCCGGCGGGCCCATCGCCCAGGGCTGCCGCGTCGCCGGGCTGGATGCGCCGTTCGGCAGCGTGAGCCCCGCGGGCGGTACGGTGAAGTAGGGGTGGGGTCGCGGAGATCCGGAACGGTCAAAAAGTGTGACAAGGTACGCGCTTCGCCGCCGCCCGATATTTTCGCCTGCCCGGCAGGGGTAGAATCAGGCTGGCCGGCCGGGGTTGGCGGACCATCCGTTCAACGTGCGCGCACGGTGGTGCACCCGGACGCGCGCGGGTTCGCCAGGCGGGCGGTCCGGGTCCAACAGGTTTGAGCAGCCTGCCACTCCCGCCCGGACCGCCTACCCCGGCCGGCTCTACCTTCTTCCCCTTCCGGGCGCCGCGGCCATTCGGGCCGGCGGGGAGCTCAGGCGCGGGACATGAACTCTCCGGTCAGGGTGTTGACCTTGATGGCCTCCCCCTGGGCTAGGTACTCCGGCACCTGGACCACCAGCCCGGTGCTGAGGGTGGCGGGCTTGCTGCGGGCGGAGGCGGAGGCGGCCTTCATCGCCGGGGCCGTTTCGGTGATCTCCAGCACGACCGTGGCCGGCAGCTCGATGCCGAGCGGCACGCCGTCCGCCACCAGGGCGTAGATGCCCTCCAGGTTCTCGCCGAGGTAGAGCAGCTCCTCCTCCAGCGCCTCGGCGTCGAAGGTGTACTGTTCGTAGCTTTCCCGGTCCATGAAGGTGCAGCCGTCGGCGTCCCGGTAGAGGTACTGCACCGGGCGGCGCTCGAAATCCACCGTCTGCACCCACTCGTCGCCCTTGAAGCTGGCCTCGAACTTCTGCTTCGAGACCACGTCGCGGCCGCGCACCTTGTAGAGGGTGTTGCCGCTGCGGGAGGAGGCGGTCTGGACCTGGACGTCCTTGACCACCACGTTGCGGCCGTCCATCTGGATGACCATGCCTTTCCTGATCTCAGTGGCTTTCATGTTCGCTTCCCGTGCCGGGCTGGAATTATCGGGGGCCAAGTTTATCCGCTCGGGGCGCTCGCGGGCAGGGGGGGTGGACAAGTGCTGGCAACGGAGTGGGGTTCGCTGTCAGAATATAAATCTTTCTTATGGATACCATCAGCCAGACGATCATGTCCCGCATCTTCATCTATGACACCACCCTCCGCGACGGCACCCAGGGCGAGGAGATCTCGCTCTCGTGCGACGACAAGCTCACCCTGGCCCGCAGGCTCGACGAGTTCGGCGTCCACTACATCGAGGGTGGGTGGCCGGGCTCGAATCCCAAGGATGCCGAGTTCTTCGCGCGGGTCCGCGGCCTGGGGCTGAAGCAGGCCAGGGTGGCCGCCTTCGGCAGCACCCGGCGCAAGCATGGCCGCTGCGAGGACGACGACAACCTGCAGGCGCTGCTGGATGCCGGGACGCCGGTGGTGACGCTGGTGGCCAAGAGCTGGGACTACCACGTGGACGCCGTGCTCGACACCACCCGCGAGGAGAACCTCGCCATGGTGCGCGACAGCGTCGCCTACATGAAGTCCCGGGGGCGGGAAGTGTTCCTGGACGCCGAGCATTTCTTCGACGGCTACAAGGCCAATCCCGCCTACGCCCTGGCGGTGCTGCTGGCGGCCGAGGAGGCGGGGGCCGACGCGCTGGTGCTGTGCGAGACCAACGGCGGTGCGCTGCCCTGGGAGGTGGAGTCGATCGTGGCCGAGGTGCGTGCCCGCACCCGCGTCCCGCTGGGCATCCACGTCCACAACGACAGCGGCTGCGCGGTGGCCAACACCCTGGCGGCGGTGCGTGCCGGCTGCACCCAGGTGCAGGGCACCCTGAACGGCTACGGCGAGCGGGTCGGCAATGCCAATCTGACTACCATCATCCCCAATCTGCAGCTGAAGATGGGTCTGCAGGTGGTGAGCGCCGAGCAGCTGCGCGGACTCACCACCCTGTCGCGCTTCGCCGCCGAGCTGGCCAACCTCAAGCACGACAGCCGCGCGCCCTACGTCGGCGCCAGCGCCTTCGCCCACAAGGGCGGAATCCACGTGGCGGCGGTGCTCAAGGCGGTGGACACCTACCAGCACATCGATCCGGAGCGGGTGGGCAACGAAACCCGTGCGGTGGTCTCCGAGCTCTCCGGCCGCGGCAACCTGGTCTACCAGGCCCGCTCCCGGGGGCTGGAAATCAGCCGCGAGGACGCCCAGCGGGTGCTGCACCAGATCAAGCGCCTGGAGCACGAGGGCTTCACCTTCGAGGCGGCCGAGGCGTCGGTGGACCTGATGCTCTACCGGGTGAGCCGCGACTACGCTCCTCCCTTCGAACTGGTGGACTTCATGGTGCTCACCGAGCAGCGTCATGGCCGCGGCCTGCTTTCCGAGGCCACGGTGAAGGTGCGCATCGAGGGGGCGCTGAAGCTCACCGCGGCCGAGGGCAACGGTCCGGTGGACGCCCTGGCCCACGCGCTGAGCAAGGCGCTGTGCGACTTCTACCCGGAACTGGCCGCGGTCCGGCTCACCGACTACAAGGTGCGCATCCTGGACAGCGACAAGGGCACCGCGGCCACCACCCGGGTGCTGATCGACTTCCACGACGGGGAGCGTGGCTGGACCACGGTCGGCGCCAGCCCGAACATCATCGAGGCGAGCTGGCGGGCGCTCTCGGACAGCATGGAGTACGCCTTGCTGGCGCGCAAAGGGGCGATTCGCCTGGATCCGGTCTCCCGGACCGGTTGAGGGCCGCGTACCCGCGCGCTCCTGGAATCCCTGCGTAATCTGTGGGTTGAAGCGGTTCCGGTCGCGCTGGCGGCCCGGACTGGGCATACTTGTGTGCAGCGCCGCCGGAGACGGCGCAGAAAAAAGAGCACCGATGCCCAGGGAACGCCAGCACGAGGAGCCGCCCGCCCATGGCCAGCAATCCGCCCTACGTCCACACCTCCGGCAGCGTCACCCGGGACATGTCGCTCGTGGTCGCCGCCCTGATTCCCGCCATCGCCGTCCAGATCTGGCAGTTCGGCTGGGGCGTGGCGGTCAATGTTTCCGTGGCGCTGGTCGTGGCGCTCGCGACCGAGGCGCTGATGCTGCGGCTGCGGAGGCGCCCGGTGGGCGTGTTCCTGGGCGACGGCAGCGCGGTGGTCACGGCGCTGCTGCTGGCCATCTGCCTGCCCCCCCTGGTCCCCTGGTGGCTGCCCGCGGTGGGTGCGGCGCTGGCCCTCTCCCTGGGCAAGCACCTCTACGGCGGACTGGGCTACAACATCTTCAACCCCGCGATGGCGGGCTACGTGATTCTGCTCATCGCCTTCCCGCCGGAGATGACCGCCTGGTTGCCCCCCATGGCCTTGCGCGAGTTCCACTTCGGCCTCGGGGATCACCTGCTCTTCGCATTCGCCGGGCAGCTTCCTTCCGGGTTGGACATCGACGCCATCACCATGGCGACCCCCCTGGATCACCTGCAGAACAGCCTCAGCGCCGGGGGGACGGTTTCGGAGATCATGACCCAGCCCGCGTTCGGCGGCTACGGCGGACCGGGCTGGGGGATGGTGAACGCCATGCTGCTGTTGGGCGGCCTGGCGCTGCTGGCGACCCGGGTCATCAGCTGGCATGTGCCGGTGGGTCTGCTGGGGGCGCTGGCCGTGATGGCGGGCCTCTTCCACGGGCTGGAACCGGACCGGTTCGCCGGCGCGGGCTTTCACGTCTTCACCTTCTAGGCCCTGCTCGGGGCCTTCTTCATCGCCACCGATCCGGTGAGCGGCGCCGC
>JAQVKR010000299.1 GCA_028694565.1 Gammaproteobacteria bacterium
CGCGTAGAGCACGCCCGCGGTGTAGAACTGGAAGGTCTGCATGACGAACAGTCCGCCCAGGAACTTGCCGCCCATCTCCACCATGGGGCCGGTGGCGATCTCCGCCGGCGCCACGTAGATCTCGAACGGCTGCTTGCCCAGCATGGCGTGCACCGAGAACAGCCCCGCCAGGGCCAGCAGCGGCATGGTGGCCGCGCCCCAGCCGCCGGGGCCGGCGGCCTGCTGCAGGGCGATGATGTCCGCCAGGTTGGTGGTGCCGTAGTGCCAGGCCACGCCGAAGATGACGATGACGAAGGGGATGTCGTAGGCGAGCATGGCGGTGAGCGCGCGGGCGATGCCGATGGAGCCGTTGGGGTTGGCGCACTGGCCCACCCCCAGGGCCAGCCCCAGGGAGGGGATCATCATCAGGTAGGCCAGGGTGATGAGGCCGCCCCGGTCGGCGAGCCCGTCCATCCCCGGCACCGGCAGCAGGGTCTCGGCGGCCACGTAGCCGCCCACCGCCATGACGATGCCGATGTCGTGGACGAGGCCGTGGGAGATCTGGGTCTGCTTGCCGTAGAGCTTGATGATGTCGTAGAGGGGCTGCAGCAGGGGCGGGCCCACGCGGCGCTGAATCCTCGCCGCGATCTTGCGCATCATCAGCACCATGAACAGCCCCACCACGAAGGCCACCAGGGGCATCAGGATCAGCTCGAGCGCCAGGTTCAGGGCATCCATCACAGCACCACCCAGGCCAGGCCCGCCACGGCCGTCATGAGGAGGAGGAACGCGGGCGCCTGCTGCCGGTAGACCCCCTGCATGGCCAGCGCCGCCAGGTCCACCGCCGAGACCAGCGCGGACTCCAGCCAGGTGAAGGCGTTGCGGTAGAGGGGGCCGATGCGGTGCATGAGGCCGGCGTAGAAGTTGTCGCTGTACTGGTAGCGCACGTCGGCGGAGAGGAAATGGCCGCCGGCGTAGTTGTCCAGCTGGTGCACCCGCCGGCTGCGCCCGCCGCCGCCGTAGAAGAGCAGGGCGCCGACGCCGAAGCCTCCGAACAGCACCCCCACGATCCAGAGCATGTCGAGCCCGCCCTGGGCGGAGGCCACCCCGCCCAGGGTGTAGCGGAGCACCGGCAGCCCGAGCGCCGCCTGGGCGTCGGCCACCCAGCCCAGCACCAGCCCCGGCGCGGTCCCGGTGACGAAGACGATGGCGCACAGCGCCAGCATCGGGCCGGTCATGCTCCAGGGCGCCTCGCGGATATGCTCGTGCTCGCTGCGCAGCTGGCCGAGGAAGGTGTTGTGGATCAGCTTGTAGACGCTGAGGATGGTGCCCAGCGTGCCGATCACCGAGGCCACGAACAGCAGCGGCATGCCCTCGGCCATCAGCGAGCGGTAGATGAGCCACTTGGAGACGAAGCCGTTCATGGGCGGCAGGCCGGCCAGGCCGATGATGCCCACCAGCATGGTGAGGAAGGAGAGCGGCATGCGCACCACCAGCCCGCCCAGGCGGTTGAGGTCGGCGGTGCCGGTGCGGTGGATGACCGCGTAGACGGAGAGGAACAGGGCCGCCTGGTAGGTGGCGTGGTTGAATACGTGCATCAGGCCGCCGGCGCTGCCCATGGCGTCGCCCACCACCAGCCCCATGAGCATGTAGCCGCCCTGGCCGATGCCGTGCCAGGCCAGCAGGTAGCGGGCGTCGTTCTGCTTCAGCGCCGTGAAGGTGGGCAGCACGATGGTGAAGGCGGCCACCCACGCCAGCAGGTCGCGGACCCCGAACTGGCCCGGCAGGATCTGCAGCCCGTCGAGCCCCTCCAGGGTGACCAGCCGCGCCAGCACCAGGGCGATGGCGAACAGGCCCATGCGCGAGGAGATGGCGCCCAGGAAGGCGGTGCCGGGGCCCGGTGCCTCGGCGTAGGCCGGCGCCTGCCAGAGGTGGAAGGGCAGCAGCCCCATCTTCACCCCGAAGCCGCCCGTGAACAGCGCCACCAGCAGCCACAGCCGTCCGGGCTCCAGGGCCGGCAGGCGCTCGGCGAGGAGCCCCAGGTCCAGGGTGCCGGTCCAGGCATAGGCCAGGACCGTGCCGCCGAGGACGGCCATGGCCCCGCCCATGGCGTAGGTGACGTAGCGCAGGGCGGCGCGCACCGCCGCCCCGCCGCCCTGGGCCATGAGCAGGAAGCTCGCCCAGCTCACCAGCTCCCAGCCGATGAACAGCGACACCAGGTCGCTGCTGGCGAGCAGCAGGAGCATGGCCAGCACGTTGATCGCCAGCGTCCCGTGGAGCGCCCGCAGGCTGTGGCCCGCCTGCGCGTAGCGGCGGCCCCACTCGCCGGCCATGAACCAGGCGGAGGCGATGGCCGCGCCCAGGGTGATGAGGGCGAAGAAGCGGCCGAAGGGATCCAGGGACCAGGCGATGGTCTGGCCCAGCACCCGGAAGGTGGGGGAGGCGGCCGTGTTCCCGTCCATGGCGCCCAGCAGGGCGAGCTGCCCGGCGTAGAGCAGTGCGGCGAGCACGCCCGCGCCGGACCAGCGTCCCAGCAGCCAGGCGAGCGCCCCGGTGGCGGCGGCGAGCAGGAGCAGCAGATCCAGCAGGGTCACGGCCGGGCCTCCGGGGCAGCATTGAGGGTCAGGGTGCCGGGGTGCTCGATGGTGCGTACCGGCAGCACCCGGCCGAGATAGGCCGCGCGGTCGGCGGCCTGGGCGGCCATGTGGCCGAGGGCGTCGCCCAGCGGCCCGGCGCCCGCGCCGCCGAGGATCAGCACCAGCCCCAGCACGGCGGCGCCCGTCAGGGGCCCGGTGGCGTGGGGCGCGGGGGCGCCGCCCGCGTCGCGGGCGTAGAGCCGGCCCACCACCCGGAACAGGTAGCTGGCCTCCACCACGGTGGTGGCGAGGATCGCCGCCGCGGCGGCCCACCAGAGCCCGCCCTCCTGGGCCGCCAGGCCGGAGAGCACCAGGAACTTGGCCCAGAAACCGGGCAGGGGCGGCACGCCGATGAGCGAGAGGGCGAACAGCACGAACAGCGCGCCGGCCAGGGGGCTGCCGCGGCCGGCCCCGGTGAGCGCCTCCAGGCTGCCGCCCCAGCGCTCGGCGAGCAGGAACAGCGCGGGCTTCGCCACCAGGTGGTGCAGGGCCACCGCCAGGCCGGCGACGAGGCCCGCCTCGCCGGGAACGGCGAAGGCGACGAAGACGATGCCCAGCTGGCCGATGGAGGACCAGGAGAGCAGCCGCGCCAGATCGCGGGCGCGGTAGGCGGCCAGCTCCCCGCTGAGGATGCCGAGCGTGCCCAGCAGCAGCAGCGCCGTGCGTGCCTCGTCGGTGGGGAAGACCAGCACCAGCAGGCGCACCAGCACCAGCACCGCCAGCTTGGAGACCAGCCCCGCCAGCAGGGCCGAGACCCGGCGCTCGGCCCCGGCGTAGACCTCCGGCACCCAGGCGTTCACCGGGAACAGCTCCGCCTTCACCCCGAGCCCCAGGAGGAGCAGCAGGAAGGCGGCAAGCCCCGGCGGGTCGTTCAGCAGGGTGGGGGCGAGCTCGCCCAGGTGGGCCAGGTTGAGGGTGCCGGTGCGATGGTAGATGAGGGCGATGCCCACCAGCGCCAGCAGGGAGCCGAGGCTGCTCAGCACCAGGTAGCGGAAGGCCGCGGCGTAGGCGCGGCTGCTGCCGGCCCCGGCGGCCAGGCCGTAGGAGGCCACCGCCACCAGCTCGTAGAAGACGTAGATGTTGAACAGGTCGCCCGACAGCGCCAGCCCCGAGCAGCCGGCGGCCAGCAGCAGGGTGAGGGCGTGCTTGCGGCTGCCGGCCTCCTCGTTCCAGGGCCACAGCAGCAGGCAGCTGAAGGCCGCGGCGAGCACGAACAGCAGCGCCACCCCGTCCACGTAGAAGAGGATGCCGAGCGGCGGGCGGAAGCCGCCGATGGCCACGGTGAAGGGCTCCACCTGCGCCCGCGGCCAGGCGCTGAAGGCGGTGGCCGCCACCAGCAGCAGGGTGGCGGGGCCCACGACGCGGCGCAGCGGGCCGGTCAGGGGCAGCAGGAAGGCGGCCAGCAGGGGCAGGGCCACGGCCAGGACGATCATGGGCGCGCCTCCCGGGGCAGGGCCGCCGGCCGCGGCGGCGGCAGGGGCCGTTCACCGGCGGGGCGGTCCCGGCTGCCGGCGGGCGCGAGCCCGGCCGCGCCGTCGATCTCCTCCACCATCCGCGCGCGGATGATCCGCAGGTCGAGGGTGCCGTAGGCCTGGCGCAGGCGGATGCCCAGCGCCAGGGCCAGCGCCTGCACGCCGACGCCGATGACGATGGCGGTGAGCACCAGGGCCTGGG
>JAQVKR010000006.1 GCA_028694565.1 Gammaproteobacteria bacterium
GCGTCCTCCCACTGGCGGTCCTCGCGGGTGACGATGCCGTGCCCGCCGGAGAAGGTTTCCTCGATGCGCTTGAAGAATTTAAGCCGGTCCAGAAAGTGACTCATGTCTGACTCCTATCGGGTGAGGGCGAGGCGTGGGGCGGGGGGGCGTCCAGCGCCCGGCTCCTCACCCCCCGCGCCTCACTCACATCACGGGTTCTTGTGTTCCGCCTTGGGGCTCAGGTAGTACCACCAGTTGAGCAGCAGGCAGATGAAGTAGAAGATCGCGAAGCCGTAGAGGGCGTACTCCGGAGTGGTGGCCTTGATCTGCTCGCCGAACACCTGCGGGATGATGAACGCGCCGTAGGCGGCGATGGCCGAGGTCCAGCCCAGCGCCGGGCCGGCCTGCTCCTTCGGGAACACCATGGCGATGGTGCGGAAGGTGGAGCCGTTGCCGATGCCGCTGGCGGCGAACAGCACCAGGAACAGCAGGAAGAAGGGCAGGAAGTACTCCTCCGGGGTGGCCGAGCGGTAGGCGGCGGCCATGAAGTAGGCCACGCCCAGGGCGCTGACGATCATGGCGATGGTGATGAACTGGGTGACCTTGGCGCCGCCCAGCTTGTCGGCGATCCAGCCGCCCACGGGCCGGATGAGCGCGCCGATGAAGGGGCCCATCCAGGCGTACATCAGCGCGCTGGGACCGTTGGGGTTCACCGTGTCGTGGGTCATCAGGCCGTCGGCGCCGAGGATGTGGCTGTAGCCGAAGATGACCTTGATGGCGAGCGCGAAGGCGGCGGAATAGCCGATGAAGCTGCCGAAGGTCATGGTGTAGATGACGCTCATCACCCAGGTGTGCTTGTTGCCGAAGATGCGGAACTGGCGCTGGAGGTTGGGCTTGATGTCGCCGGGGATCTGCTTGAGCAGGAACACCGTGGCGGCGATGATGCCCGCCAGCACGAACCACTTGGTCCAGCCGGGCAGGCCGATCCCGGTGGGGGCGGGGAGAATCAGGTACAGGCCGGCGGCCGCGGTGATGAAGCCGATGAGCAGCATGCCGGTGATCTTGGAGAACGCGCCCGCCGGGGAGCCCGGATGGGGCGAGACCTCCTCGGTGCGGATGTTGTTCATGCCGAACCAGCCGGCGAAGGCCAGCGGCACCAGCAGCAGCAGCCAGACGAAGCCGGCGTTCTGGATCCAGGTCTCGGAGCCGGCGGGAATCTTGCCGATGAGCGTCCCCGAGGTGTTCTGCAGGATCATCGGCTCGCCGCCGAACAGGCCGAAGGTCATCACCAGGGGCACCAGGATCTGCATGGTGGTCACGCCGGCGTTGCCGAGCCCCGCGTTGAGGCCCAGCGCCAGGCCCTGCATCCGCTTCGGGTAGAAGAAGCTGATGTTGGACATGCTGGAGGCGAAGTTGCCGCCGCCGAAGCCCGACAGGAAGGCGAGCGCCTGGAATACCCACAGCGGGGTGTTCTGGTCCTGCAGCGCCAGGCCGGTGCCGATGGCGGGAATCATCAGCAGGGCGGTGGTGAAGAAGATGGTGTTGCGCCCGCCGGCGATGCGGATGAAGAAGCTCGAGGGGATGCGCAGCGTCGCGCCCGTGAGCCCGGCGATGGCCGAGAGGGTGAACAGCTCCGCGGGCTGGAACGGGAAGCCGAGGTTCAGCATCTGCACCGTGATGATGCCCCAGTAGAGCCACACCGCGAAGCCGCAGAGCAGGCTCGGGATGGAGATCCAGAGATTGCGGTTGGCAATCTTCTTGCCGGTGGAGTCCCAGAAGCGCTGGTCCTCCACGTCCCAGGTCTTTATGTCTGACATGATGATTTCCTCGAGTTGCTGGAACCGACGTTCCGTGCGATGGGCGCGCTTACTCCAGCACGTCCACCAGATCCTGGTGACGCATCAGGCGGTCCTTCTCCCGTTCGCCGGAGAAGTGCATCCAGATGAGGGAGACGAGAGTGATGCCGAACAGCAGCATGAAGGCGGTGCTGTTCACCCCGGTGGCATCCAGCAGCGCGCCGAACAGGATGGGCAGCAGGAATCCGCCCATGCCCCCGGCCAGGCCCACGATGCCGGAGATGACGCCGATGTTCCTCGGGTACTCGTCGGAGAGGTACTTGAACACCGAGGCCTTGCCGAAGCCCCAGGCGATGCCCACCACGAACAGGAACACGGTGAAGCCCCACTCGGGCAGGTGCAGCCCGAGCCGTACCGTGCCGCCGTCCACGGTGGCGATGGCCAGCTCGGTGTTCGGGTAGGACATGAAGAACAGCGAGCCGAGCGACGCCCACATGACCCACCAGGTGACGGTGTGGGCGCCGAAGCGGTCCGAGAGCCAGCCGCCGAGGGCGCGGATGACGCCCGAGGGCAGCACGAAAATGGCGGCCATGAGCGCCGCGTGGGTGAGATCGTGGCCGTACTCGGAGACGTAGTACTTGGTCATCCACAGGGAGAGGCCGACGAATCCGCCGAAGACCAGGGAGTAGTACTGGCAGTACTTCCAGACATGGGGATCCTTGAGGGCGCGCAGCTGGTCGCGGATGGTGACGTGGGCCTCCACCCGGTGGTCGGGATCGGAGTGGGTGAACATCCAGAAGACGACGGCCACCACGATCATCACCCCGGCGTAGGTCTTGGGCACCGCCGCCCAGCCCCATGCGGCGACGATGCTGGGGGCGGCGAACTTGGTCAGCGCGGCGCCGGCGTTGCCGGCCCCGAAGATGCCCATGGCGAAACCCTGGCTCTTCTTCTCGAACCAGCGGGCGGTGTAGGCGATGCCCACGGAGAAGGAGGCGCCGGCGGCGCCGACGAACAGGCCCAGCACCAGGAACTGCCAGAATGCGGTGGCCTCGCCGATGAACCACAGGGGCGGGATCACGGCCAGCAGCAGGCCGAACAGGACCGGCCGGCCACCGAACCGATCGGTCATCATGCCCAGGGGCAGGCGCAGCAGGGAGCCGGTCAGGATGGGGGTGGCCACCAGCAGGCCGAACTGGGTCTCGTTGAGCGCGAGCGTCTCCTTGATGGGGATGCCGATGATGGAAAACATGACCCACACCGCGAAGCAGGCGGTGAAGGCCAGCGTGTTCATGGCGAGGACCGAGAGCTGTTTCGTGCGTTGGCTCGGCATGGCCGTTCCCTCCGTCAAGACACCGTCGTGCCGTTGAATCTCCGCTGCCCCATGGGGTTTTTCAGCGTTGCGGCGGAGTCTAGGCACGCATCCCGGAGGCTCTCAACGGGGGGAGAGGGCGACTGTTTTCATCGGATTACCACCAAATGAGTAACTGGAGTACATGTAATAACCGTATGTAATAAAATAGGAATTCATGTAACCGGGGGCGGGGTGGCGGAAGGCGTCAAGCACCCCGGATAATTGTGGGTATTCCCTAATAACGGCGTGGGCGGCGGGTTATCATCAGTCCATGGCGAAAATGTTCGAACGCTCCCTGCTGCTGCGCCTGGGGCTGGCCATGGCCACCATCACGGCGCTTGCCTTCCTGGGCATGCTGAGCTCGGTTTTCATCGCCGAGACCACCCAGGGCGTGGCCTCCGCGGTGAACCAGGCCGGTTCCCTGCGCATGCAGTCCTACCGCATCGCCACGGACCTGGTGTACGCGGGCGACATGGATCCGGAGGCCTACTGGCGGGCCACCGAGGCACTGGTGCGGGAGTTCGAATCCCGGCTCGACAGCCCGCGCCTGGTCAGCGTGATTCCCGACGATCCCGCGCACAGGCTCAACGCCGCCTACCGGCTGGTGAGCCGGAAGTGGGAGCGGTTGATCAAGCCCATCCTCAATGTCTACGTCGGCGTGGTCGCGCCCACCCCGAACCCGGGCTGGGCGGAAGGCCTGCACGGGGATATCAGTGCCGAGCTGGCCGAGGCCACCCGTCACAACATCCGGGCCCGCTATCTCACCCTGGTGGATGGGTTCGTCGCGCAAATCGACCGGCTGGTCGGTCTGCTCGAGGAGGACGCGGAAAACAAGATCCAGAAGCTGCGGCTGTTCCAGGTCGTGTCGCTGTTCCTCACGGTGGTGGTGGTGGTGGTCACCATGTATCTGATGCACACCGACGTGCTGCTGCCGCTGCGGGATCTGCTCGCCTGCGCCGAGCAGCTGCGGCGTGGCGAGCTCAGCGCGCGAACCCGCTATGAGAGCGCGGACGAGCTGGGGCGGCTCGGGCGCGCCTTCAACGTCATGGCGCAGGATCTGTCGCGGATGTACGCGGGACTGGAGGAACTGGTCCAGCGCAAGACCCGGGACCTGGAGCGCAGCAACCGCTCCCTGGAGCTGCTCTACATCACCAGCAAGCGTCTGGCCGAGCCGCCGTTGACCGAGGCCAGCTTCCGGGCCGTGCTGGAGGACCTGGAGACGCTGGCGGAAGTGGGGTCCGGGAGCATCTGCCTCCAGGGCCACGCCGACGACAGCCGGGCGTTCAGGCTGACCTCCAGCCGCTCGGATGAGTCCGGCGCGATCTGCACCTGGCCCGATTGCGCCCTCTGCCTTGGCGACGGCACCACCCACACGGTGGACGTGCCGGGCGCGGGCGGGCGGCTCCAGCGGCTATTGTCGCTGCCCATCGGCGACCAGGAGCGGCGCTACGGCGCCCTGCTGGTGGAACTGCCGACCGGCGAGGATCTCCAGCCCTGGCGGAAACGGCTGCTGATGACCGTGGCCGGACATATCGGCGCCGCTCTCACCACCCGCCAGCGGCTGCACGAAAGCCGGCGCCTGGCCCTCTACGAGGAGCGCGGCGTGATTGCCCGCGAGCTCCACGATTCCCTGGCCCAGTCCCTGTCCTACCTGAAGATTCAGGTCAGCCGGCTCGACATGGCCCTGCGCCAGCGGGACGACGGGGCCGTGGCCCGGGAGGTGGTCACCGAGCTGAGGGAGGGGGTCAGCAGCGCCTATCGGCAGTTGCGGGAGCTGCTCACCACCTTCCGCCTCAAGATGGACGGGCGCGGGCTCAGCCAGGCGCTGGAGGAGACCGTGGCGGAGTTCGGCGATCGGGGAGCGGTCGCCATCGAGCTGGAGAACCGGTTGCAGGGGATCCAGCTCTCGCCGAACGAGGAGATCCACGTCCTGCAGCTGGTGCGCGAAGCCCTTTCCAACGTCTCCCGCCACGCCGAGGCGACCCGGGCGCGGGTCAGTCTGGGGGCCGATGCCGACGGCCGGATCACGGTGGTGGTGGAGGATGACGGCCGCGGCATACCCCCGCAGCCGCAGCGTCGCCACCACTACGGCCTGGCCATCATGGAAGAGCGCGCCCGCAGCCTCGGGGGAGAGATCCGGATGCTTCCCGCGCCCGGGGGCGGCACCCGGGTGGAACTCGTATTCAAGCCGGGCCGGGACATGGACCGGTTCCACAACCTGCACACCTGAGGGCGAGCGAACATGTCCGAAACGGAAACCACCAGCATACTCGTGATTGACGATCATCCCCTGTTCCGCAAGGGGGTGGCCGATCTGATCGCCATGGATCCCGGCCTGCGCCTGGTGGGCGAGGCCGCGGACGGTGAATCGGGCGTGAGCCTCGCGCAGGCGCTGGCGCCGGATCTGGTGCTGCTCGATCTGAACATGAAGGGAATGGACGGCCTGCAGACCCTGAAGGTGCTGAAGAGCGGCGAGTTCGACGCCAGGGTGATCATGCTCACCGTATCCGACAGCGAGGACGACGTGGTGGGCGCCCTGCGCGCCGGGGCCGACGGCTACCTGCTCAAGGACATGGAGCCGGAGGAGATCCTGGCGCAGCTGGAGGAGGCACGGCAGGGGCGGGTGGTCATCAGCGACCGGCTCACCGAACTTCTGGCCCGGGCCCTGCGCGAGGACAGCCGGCCGCGCAGCGTGGCGGAATCGGGGCTCACCGAGCGCGAGTCGGAGATCCTGAAGATGCTGGCCCGCGGCTACAGCAACAAGGTCATCGCCCGCGAGCTCGACATCGCCGAGGGCACCATCAAGGTGCACGTCAAGCACATCCTCAAGAAGCTCAAGCTGCGCTCCCGGGTCGAGGCCGCCGTCTGGGCGGTGGATCAGGGCCACCGTTGAAAGCCTGCCTTGCTTGACCGCGGATCGGCGCAATCGGCGTCGATTCGTCCATGGCCGTGCGTTTGTCGACGGGCCGACAGGTTGCACGGGCGAAGGTCTCCGCGCCGGGCGGGCCTGCTCTCCGTCAGCGCCAATGACGTCATTCCGCGGTTGACGGCAAAGCCGCCGCCGCGCGGCCTTGCCGCTACTCCGGCTTTTCGAGATCCTCGAGGACTGCGCCGAGGAAGCGGGCGGCTTCGCCGCCGGTGACGGCGCGGTGATCGAAGGTGAGCGACAGGGGCAGGATGCGGTGCACGGCGGGGGCCCCGTCGATGGCCACGACGGCATCGTGGGCCTTGCCGGCGCCGAGGATGGCGACCGTGGGCGGCAGCACCACCGGGGTGGCGTAGCGGCCGGCGAAGGTGCCGAAGTTGGACAGCAGGATGGTGTGGCCGCGCAGTTCCGCGGGCGGGATGCTGCGGGAGCGGACATCGGCCTTGATGCGATCCAGCGCCACGCGGAGGTCCTCCGGCGGGCGCCCGGCCACATCGCGCAGGATCGGCACGAACAGGCCGTCGCTGGTGTCCACGGCGATGCCCACGTGGACGGGTTTCAGCACCCGGCGTCCCACCGCGTGGGCGTCGTACCAGGCGTTGAGGGCCGGTTCCCGGGCGCAGCCGGCCACCAGGGCGCGGATCAGCCGCAGGGTCACGTCCGCGTCGGATGCCCAGCCCTGGATGTCCGCGTCATCGTGGATCGAAACGCCCACCACCTCCGCGTGGGCGCGGCTCAGGTTCACGGCCATGGCCCGGCGCACGCCGCGCAGCGGCTCGATGGGGCCCATCTCGGCAAGGATGCGGGCGACCCGCTGTACGTCCGCCGCGGTGATGAGCCCGTCCGGGCCGCTCGGGGTGACGATGGAGAGATCCACCTCCAGCCGCTGGGCCAGGGCGCGCACGGCAGGGGTGGCCTTCGCGCCCAGGGACTGCTGCTGCCGGGCCGGCGCGGGGTGCTCGCGCCGCGTCTCCGCGGCCGGCTTCTCCGCATGCTCCCCGGCGCCCTTCACCTCGCCCACCACCGTTCCGGTATCCGGCCGCCGCGCCCCCTCGACGTCGAACTCCACCAGCGGGTCGCCGGTATGGACCATCTCGCCGGGCTCGCCGAACAGGCGGGCGATGGCGCCGGACTGCGGGGAGGGGATGTCCACGATGGCCTTCGCCGTTTCCACCGACACCAGCGGCTGGTCCTGCACCACGCTGTCGCCCACGGCCACGTGCCACTCCCGGATCTCCGCCTCCGGCAGCCCCTCGCCCAGATCGGGCAGGTAGAACAGGTTTCCGTTCGTCATGACCACCTCCACCGCATCATTATTTTTCACCACAGATTTACGTGGATTTTCGTTGATTTATTCGCATGAAAACATGCGCCGGTCCGGCGGTTGCGCGAGAGTTCGATCACCCCCGTGTGGAACGTTTCTCCCGGCTCTTCCATCAACGTCAATGAACGAAAGTCCGCGGTTGATCCTGTCCGGTTCTCTTGCCGTCGGCTCCCCGGGGCTATGCGTACTCCATGACCCCGCGCACCGCGGCGAGGATGCGGGCCTCGTCGGGGAGGTAGAGGTGCTCGAGGCGGTAGAGGGGCATGACGGTGTCGTAGCCGGTCACGCGCACCACCGGGGCGAGCAGGGTGGTGAGGCCGCGCTCCGCCAGCACTGCGGCGATCTCGGCGCCGACGCCGCCGCTGCGGGCCGCCTCGTGGACGATGACGCAGCGTCCCGTGCGGGCCACCGAGGCCAGGATGGTCTCCGTGTCCAGGGGCTTGACCGTGGCCACGTCGATGACCTCCGCCTCCACGCCCTCGCCGGCCAGGGTATCGGCGGCGGCCAGGGTCTCCCGCACCAGCGCGCCCCAGGTCACCAGGGTCACGTCACGGCCCTCCCGCAGCACGAAGCAGGCATCGAGCGGCAGGGCCTGGCCATCGTCGGCGACCGGCTCCTTCAGCGCGCGGTAGATGCGCTTGGGCTCCAGGAACACCACCGGGTCGGGATCGCGGATGGCGGCCAGCAGCAGGCCGTAGGCGCGGGCCGGGGAGGAGGGGATGACCACCCGCAGGCCCGGGATGTGGGCGAACAGGGCCTCGGTGCTCTCGGAGTGGTGCTCCGGGGCGTGGATTCCGCCGCCGAAGGGCGCGCGCAGCACCATGGGGCAGGTGAGGCGGCCGCGGGTGCGGTTGCGCAGCCGCGCGGCGTGGTTGAGCATCTGGTCCAGGGTGGAGTGGATGAAGCCCATGAACTGGATCTCGGCCACCGGGCGGAAGCCCTGGGCCGCCAGTCCCACCGACATGCCGGCGATGAGGGTCTCGGCCAGCGGCGTGTCGAGCACCCGGGCCTCGCCGAAGCGCCGCTGCAGGCCGGCGGTGGCGCGGAACACCCCGCCGTTGACGCCCACGTCCTCTCCCAGCACCACCACCGAGGGATCCCGCTCCAGCTCCCGGGCGAGCGCCAGGTTGACCGCCTCCACCAGGGTGGTGCCGCCGTTCTCACTCATCGCCGCCGCCTCCCCGGATCAGCGCCTCGCGCTGCTCGCGCAGCGCGGCGGGCAGCTCGGCGTAGAGATAGTCGAACAGGGACGCCGGGTCCTGCGGCGGCAGGCTCTCGTATTCGGCGACCGCCGCCTCCACCGTCCGGGCGCACTCGTCGAGCAGCGCCTCCTCCTCGGCCTTGCGCCATGCCCCTGCGGCCACCAGGTGGTTGCGCAGGCGGACGACGGGGTCCTCCGCCCAGTGGCCGCTCACCTCCTCGGCGGGCCGGTAGCGGCTGGCGTCATCGGCGGTGGTGTGGTCGCAGAGGCGATAGGTCAGCGCCTCCACCAGGGTGGGGCCGCCCCCCTTCCGGGCCCGTTCGATGGCCGCCTCCAGCACCGCGCGCAGGGCCACCGCGTCGTTGCCGTCCACCTGTTCTCCGCGGAACCCCGCGGCGACGGCCTTCTGGGCGATGGTCTCCGCGGCGCTCTGGCGCGAGCGGGGCACGGAGATGGCCCACTGGTTGTTGTTCACCAGGAAGACCAGCGGCAGCCTCCACACCCCGGCGGCATTGAGCGACTCGTAGAAATCGCCCTTGGAGGTGGCGCCGTCGCCGCAGACCGAAACCGCGACCCGCGGCTCGTTCCGCAGCCGGAAGGCCAGGGCCACGCCCACCGCGTGGCAGCTCTGGCTGGCCACCGGGACGCTGACGGGGAAATCCTCCCGCGGGCCGGTGAAGCGGCTGCCCCGCTCGTCGCCGCCCCAGTAGAGGAGCAGCTCGCTCATCCTCACCCCCCGCGCAATCTGGGCGCCGGTCTCGCGGTAGGAGGGCACCAGCACATCCTCCGGGGCCATCGCCTCGCCGAGGGCGGCGCCGATGGCCTCCTGGCCGAGGGTGGAGGCGTAGGTGCCCAGGCGCCCGGTGCGCTGCAGGGCCACGGCGCGGGCGTCGAACGCCCGGGTCAGGACCATCGCCCGGTAGAGGGCGACCAGGCTCGCGGGGTCGCGGGCGAAGGCCGGCAGCTCGGCCACGGCCTTCCCGGAAGGATCCAGGAAGCGGGTGTAGTCCACGGTGAAACGGGCGACTGTGGTCATTCCCCGGCTCTCCCTGCGTCACACGCTGTTTTGGACGGTCACGGAGCGGGGAAAGTTTCCACTCCGTCACGCCATGGGGCGTGGGATCATGGTATTGATCCCGAACGCCATGGGTTTCACATTAAGGTTAGAATGGAATCGGCAAACTCCAAGGAGCGCTGCATGGATCTCTACAGCCACCGCGACAGCCTGGCCGCCTCCCGCGTGCGCATCGCCTTCCGTCTCAAGGGCATCCCCTTCCAGTCCCATGAGCTGCAGATGCTGCGCGAGGAGTGGGGGGAGACCCGGATGCTCGCCGCCGGCCTGAGCCTCGACGCACCCGGCCCCCTGGTGGTGATGGACGGACAGCGGGTGATGACCCAGTCACTGGCGGCCATCGAGTACCTGGACGATCTCTACCCGGATCCGCCCCTGATGCCCGCCGATGCCCGCGGCCGGGCCCGGGTGCGCTCCCTGGCGCAGCTGGTGGCCTGCGACACCCAGCCGCTGGAGGAGCCCCGGGTGCTCGGGTTCCTGGCCGGGGTGCTGGATCTCGATGCGGCGGCCAGGCAGCGATGGCGCGAATACTGGCTGCAGCGCGGACTCATGCCGCTGGAGCACATGCTGAGGGACAACCCGGTCACCGGCCTCTACTGCCACGGCGACAGTCCCACCCTGGCGGACATCTGCCTGGTCCCGCTCCTGCGCCTGGCCCTGGAGGCGGGCGTGGATCCGGGCCGCTATCCCACCGTGGCGCGCATCCACGCCCACTGCCTCAGTCAGCCCGCCTTCGCCGCGGACGACTGATCCCAAGCCCTCCGGGGCGCGCGGCATACCCGTCCCGCCGCCCCGTCCGGAGCGGCTCGCCCGGGGCTCCAAAAGCCCACTTCCCAAGGGGTTGAATATTCCGACGAATACGGTCAGGATTTGCTGCAACCAAAACCGAGTGTAATAGTCGGAATAAGAGCGGGCGCCCGCGTGTCCGGCACCCTGCCGGAGAGCCCCGGGAGGTGCCGCGGCGGTGACCGGCATGCCGGGTTAAGACCCACGACGGAGGTTCGAATGAGCACTGCCAACCACGAGATCGACGCCCTCATCCGGCAGAAATACAAGCACGGCTTCGTTACCGAGTTGGAGTCCGAGTCGCTTCCTCCGGGGCTGAACGAGGATGTCATTCGCGCCATCTCGGCCAAGAAGGGCGAGCCGGAGTGGATGCTCGAGTGGCGCCTCGAGGCCTACCGCCACTGGCTGGAGATGCCCGAGCCGGAGTGGGCCCATGTCCACTACCCGCGCATCGACTACCAGGACATCGTCTACTACGCGGCGCCGAAATCGAAAAAGGACGCGCCCAAGAGCCTCGAGGAGGTGGACCCGAAGCTGCTGGAGACCTACGAGAAGCTGGGCATCCCCCTGGAGGAGCGCGCGGCGCTGGCCGGTGTCGCGGTGGACGCGGTGTTCGACAGCGTGTCGGTCGCCACCACCTTCAAGGACAAGCTCGGCAAGCTCGGGATCATCTTCTGCTCCTTCTCCGAGGCGGTGCGCGAGCATCCCGAGCTGGTGCGCAGGTACCTGGGTTCGGTGGTGCCGCAGCGGGACAACTTCTTCGCCGCGCTGAACTCCGCGGTATTCTCCGACGGCTCCTTCGTCTACGTGCCCAGGGGGGTGCGCTGCCCCATGGAGCTGTCCACCTATTTCCGCATCAACGCCAAGTCCACCGGGCAGTTCGAGCGCACCCTCATCGTCGCGGACGAGGGCAGCTACGTCAGCTACCTGGAGGGCTGCACCGCCCCCATGCGGGACGAGAACCAGCTGCATGCCGCGGTCGTGGAGCTGGTGGCGCTGGACGATGCCGAGATCAAGTACTCCACGGTGCAGAACTGGTACCCCGGCGACGAGGAGGGGCGCGGCGGCATCTACAACTTCGTCACCAAGCGCGGCGAGTGCCGCGGGCGCGGCGCGAAGATCTCCTGGACCCAGGTGGAGACCGGCTCGGCCATCACCTGGAAGTATCCCAGCTGCATCCTCACCGGGGACGACTCGGTGGGCGAGTTCTACTCCGTGGCGCTGACCAACAACCGCCAGCAGGCCGATACCGGGACCAAGATGGTGCATATCGGCAGGAACACCCGCAGCACCATCATCTCCAAGGGCATCTCCGCGGGACGGGGCCAGAACGCCTACCGCGGCCTGGTGAAGGTGACCAAGTCCGCCGAAGGGGCGCGCAACTACACCCAGTGCGACTCGCTGCTGATGGGCGAGAAGTGCGGCGCCCATACCTTCCCCTACATCGAGGTGAAGAATCCCACCGCCCAGGTGGAGCACGAGGCCACCACCTCCAAGATCAGCGAGGACCAGCTGTTCTACTGCCTGCAGCGGGGCATCTCCACCGAGGAGGCCGTGACCATGATCGTCAACGGCTTCTGCAAGGAGGTGCTCAAGGAGCTGCCCATGGAATTCGCCGTGGAGGCCCAGAAGCTGCTGGGCGTGAGCCTGGAAGGAGCCGTCGGCTGAATCGCGGGCATTCAGGCATCCACCCGTTCACGCATCCACGCATTGAAGAGGTTCCAACATGCTTACCATCAAGAACCTGACCGCCAGCATCAACGACAAGCCGATCCTGCGCGGCATCGACCTCGAGGTGAGGCCCGGCGAGGTGCACGCCATCATGGGGCCCAACGGCTCGGGCAAGAGCACGCTCGCCAATGTCCTGGCCGGCCGCGAGGATTACGCCGTCACCGGCGGGGAAGTCTCCTGGCAGGGCCGGGATCTGCTGGCGCTGGCCCCCGAGGAGCGGGCCCGCGAAGGCATCTTCCTGGCCTTCCAGTACCCGGTGGAGATTCCCGGGGTCAGCAACGTCAACCTGCTCAAGGCCGCCCTCAATGCGAAGCTCAAGCACCTCGGGCGCGAAGAGCTCGACGCCTACGACTTCCTCGCCCTGGTGAAGGAGAGGATGAAGCTGGTGCAGATGCCCGAGGACTTCCTCTACCGGGCCGTCAACGAGGGTTTCTCCGGCGGCGAGAAGAAGCGCAACGAGGTCCTGCAGATGGCGGTGCTGGAGCCGCTGCTCGGCATCCTGGACGAAACCGACTCGGGGCTCGACATCGACGCCCTGAAGATTGTCGCCGACGGCGTGAACGCACTGCGCGCCCCGGATCGCTCCTTCGTCGTGGTGACCCACTACCAGCGGCTGCTGGACTACATCGTGCCCGACCATGTCCACGTCCTGGCCCATGGCCGCATCGTGAAGTCCGGGGGCAAGGAACTGGCGCTGGACCTCGAGCGGCGCGGCTACGGCTGGATCGCCGAGCTTGAGCGCGGCGCCGGCGACGACGCGAGGGCATGACCATGACCGCCACCGGCAACGCCGCAATCCACTACCTGGAGCAGTTCCGCGAACAGCGGCCGGAATTGCCGGGCCGGGAGCCGGCCTGGCTGGACGGACTGCGCCGCGAAGCGCTGGAGCACCTGGCCACGGCCGGCCTTCCCACCCCTCGCGACGAGGCGTGGAAATACACCAATGTCTCCAGCATCGCCGCGCAGGCGTTCACTCCGGCCGCGCCCGGGGCGGCGGTTCCCGATCGCGCCCTGCTCGAGTCGCTGCTGGAGCCGGGCCTGGGCGGCCCGCGCCTGGTCTTCGTCAACGGCCGCTACCTGCCGGAGCTCTCCAGCCCGCCGGCGCTCGGCGGGGGAGTGCGGGTGCGCCCGCTGGCCGCGGCGCTGGCGGAGGGGGGCGAGTCCCTGCGTCCGCACCTTGCCTGGCCGCCCGGGGACGGCAGCGGCTTCACGGCCCTGAATACCGCCTTCATGGCCGATGGCGCCTGCATCGAGCTGGCCCCCGGGGCCCGGCTCGAGGAGCCGCTGCACCTGGTCTTCGTGGGCGGAGAGGACGTGCTGGCATCCCCGCGCAACCTGATCATCGCCGGCGCGGAAAGCTCCGCCACGGTGGTGGAGGAGTACGTCGGTCCGGAGGGTGGCCGCTACCTGACCAACACCCATACCCGGATCAGCCTGGAGGAGAAGGCGCAGCTGGTGCACTACCGCCTCAACCGCGAGAGCCTGCGCGCCTTCCACATGGGCGAGCTGCGCATCCGCCAGGCGGCGGGCAGCCGGTTCGTCTCCACCGCCGTGGCGCTGGGCGGGCTCATCTCCCGCACCGAGGTCCGGGTGGATTTCAGCGGCGAGGGCGCCGAGACCCGCCTCAACGGCCTCTACGTCGCCAGCGGCAGGCAGCACACGGATCACCACCTGCACATCGACCATCGCCTTCCCGGCTGCACCAGCGAGCAGTTCTTCAAGGGGGTGCTCGACGGCGCCGCCCGCGGCGTGTTCAGTGGCCGGGTGGTGGTGCACCCCGATGCGCAGCACACCGATGCCCGGCAGTCGAACAAGAGCCTGCTGCTCTCCCGCAACGCCGAGATGGACGCCCGTCCGCAGCTGGAGATCTACGCCGACGACGTGAAGTGCGCCCACGGCGCCACCGTGGGGCAGCTCGATGGCGACGCGCTGTTCTACCTGCGCGCCCGTGGCGTGGGCGAGGCCGAGGCGCGGCACCTGCTCATCCACGCCTTCGTGGGCGATGTGCTGGATCGGATCCCGCTGCCGCCCCTGCGCCAGGCGCTGGAGCGGCTGCTGTGGGCGCGGCTGGACCGGCGGGAGGCGGCCGGGGCATGAACGCCGCCGGGGGACAGCCGGGCATGACGGCCGTCGCGACCGGCGCAATGACCCTGCCCCTGGACGTGGAAACGATCCGGGCGGAGTTCCCGGTGCTGCGCCAGGAGGTCAACGGACAGCCGCTGGCCTACCTGGACAACGCGGCCACGACGCAGAAGCCCCGCGCGGTCATCGACGCCGTCTCCGGCTTCTACGAGCGCGATTGCGCCAACGTCCACCGCGGGGTCCACGCCCTGAGCGCGCGGGCGACGGCGGCCTACGAGGCCGCCCGGGGCACGGTTCAGCGCCGCCTCAACGCCAGCCGGCCCGAGGAGATCGTCTTCGTCCGCGGCGCCACCGAGGCCATCAACCTCGTGGCCTGGAGTTTTCTCCGCCCGCGCCTGCAGGACGGCGACGAGATCCTGCTCACCGGGATGGAGCATCATGCCAACATCGTGCCCTGGCAGCTGCTGTGCCAGCAGAGCGGGGCGCGGCTGCGGGTGCTGCCGGTGACCGACGCCGGCGAGCTGCGGCTGGAGGCGCTCGACGGGCTGCTGGGCGACCGGACCCGGCTGGTGGCCGTCACCCATGTCTCCAATGCGCTCGGCACCATCAACCCGGTGGCGGAGATCGCGGCCCGGGCCCATGCGCGCGGCGTGCCCGTGCTGGTGGACGGTGCCCAGGCCCTGCCCCACGTGGCGGTCGATGTGCAGGCCCTGGGCGTGGATTTCTACGTCTTCTCCGGCCACAAGGTCTATGGGCCCTCGGGCATCGGTGCGCTGTACGGAAAGCATGAGCATCTCCAGGCGATGCCGCCCTGGCAGGGTGGCGGCGAGATGATCCAGTCGGTCACCTTCGACCGGACCACCTTCGCCGCGCCGCCCCTGCGCTTCGAGGCCGGCACACCCAACATGGAAGGCGCGATCGGGCTCGCCGCCGCGCTGGAGTGGCTGGCCTGCGTCGGGATCGGGCGGGCCGCGGCCCATGAGCGGGCGCTGCTGGATCACGCCACCCGCGCCCTGCGGGAGGTGCCCGGCGTGCGCATCATCGGCACGGCCGCGGAGAAGGCCGCCATCATCTCCTTCACGATGGAAGGCGCCCATCCCCACGATATCGGCACCATTCTCGATCACGAGGGCATCGCCGTGCGCACCGGGCACCACTGCGCCCAGCCGCTGATGCGCCGCTTCGGCGTGCCCGCCACCGCGCGCGCCTCCTTCGCGCTCTACAACACCCACGCGGAGGTGGAGCGCCTGGCGGAAGGATTGCGCCAGGTGCGCCGGGTGCTGGGGCGTTGACGCGGTTCACCATGGAGACACGAATTTGTTAATAGACAGGATTTACAGGATTGACGGGATTTTTATCGATGGGGCACCGCATGGCGATTCGCCTGATTGGTGCATGCCGTGCTCCATGGGAGAAATGGGTTCGAGTCTGTGCAACATGTGCTTATCACATGGTTTTCAATCCGGTTAATCCTGTGAATCCTGTCCATGAACAAGCGGTACACAGTGGCAGTACGGAATCGGGAGGTGTGGCAGTCATGTCGGATTTGAGGGCGTTGTACGAGGAGGTCATCCTCGAGCACAACCGCAAGCCGCGCAACTACATGAAGCGCCCGGAGGGCGCCAACCGCAGCGCCTATGGCTTCAACCCCATCTGCGGCGACGAGTTCACCATTCACATGGCCGTGGAGGACGGGGTGGTGAAGGACGTGGGTTTCGAGGGCGCCGGCTGCGCCATCTCCACCGCCTCGGCGTCCATGATGACCCAGGCGCTGATGGGCAGGACCGAGGCCGAGGCCGAGGCCCTGTTCGAGGCCATGCGCGACCTGCTCACCCACGACCATCCCGATCCCGCCGCCGCGGGCAGGGTGGGCAAGCTGCAGGTGCTGACGGGAGTGCGCGAGTTCCCCATGCGGGTCAAGTGCGCCACCCTGGCCTGGCACACCATGCACGCGGCCCTGCACGGCGTCGACGGGACGGTCAACACCGAGGAGCCGGAGGAGCGGCACCAGTGCGCCATCGGCGGCGGCCATTGAGCGGACGCGAGGGAAGGGTGATCGCATGCTAGGCTGGTTGAAGAGGAAGCCGGAGGAGAACGTGGATATCGAGGCACTGTACAGTCAGGTGGAGGAGCGGTTGCGCACCATCTACGATCCGGAGATTCCCGTCAACATCTATGACCTGGGGCTCATCTACCGGCTGGATATCGATCCCGGCGGCGTGGTCTCCATCGACATGACCCTGACCGCTCCGGGCTGTCCCGTGGCCCAGACCTTCCCCGGCAAGGTGGCCGATGAGGTGCGCCGGGTGGAGGGGGTGAAGGACTGCGTACTCGAGCTGGTCTGGGATCCGCCCTGGGATCAAAACCGCCTGAGCGAGGCGGCGCGCCTGCAGCTCGGGCTGTTGTAGCAAGGGGATGGGTGATGGGCATCGCCCGCGCTCTCACGCATCCACGCATCACACACTCACGCAAGCATGGGAAGCGAACATGTCCGACTGGATCGACGTGGCCCCGGCCGATGACATCGCGCCGGGGGAGCACCGGACCGTGAATATCGATGGCGCGGAGATCGCGGTCTACAACCTCGACGGCGGGTTCTACGCCATCGAGGATGTCTGCACCCACGACGGCGGCTGCCTCACCGGCGGCGATCTCGAAGGCGATGAGATCGTCTGTCCCCGCCACGCGGCGAAGTTCAACATCAAGACCGGGGAGGTGACCGCGCCGCCCGCCTACGAACCCGTCAGCACCTTTCCCGTCCAGGTGGCGGACGGCATGGTCCAGGTCCGCGACGACCGCTGGGACTGAGGCGCCGCGCACCGGCCTTCCGGGCCGATTTCCCGCCGCGGATGCTTAATAACCGCGGATTGCGTTGATGCAGGCTGATTTTACAGCAGTCGCCGCCCCGAGCAGCATTCAGGGAAGCGCCGAAGAGATGAGGGGGCGGGATTAGGCGCGAGGCGTCCGGAACGGTTCAGGGCGGAAGCAAGCCGCAGTCCCAAGCCGCATCAATCCACGTCGATCAACGCCAATCCGCGGTTCAAGGTTCTTGAAAAAACAACCGTCCCCTCCGTGGAGGCGCTCAGAGCCGGAACCGGTAGCGGCCCGATTCGTCCGGCTCCTCCTCCACGCCGCCGCTCTCGCCGCCCATGCGCATCTTGAGGGCCAGGTCGTTGCGGGAGTCGGCGTTCTTGAGCGCCTCCTCGCGGGTGATGAGGTTCTTCTCCCACAGGCTGTACAGGGCCTGGTCGAAGGTCTGCATGCCGATGATGGTGTTCTCGGCGATGGTGTAGGGAATCTGGTCCACTTCGGCTTTCTGGATGCGGTCGGCGATGTCGGGCGCGCCCAGCATCACTTCCACCGCGGGGACGCGCATCTCGTCCAAGCCGGTCACCAGCCGCTGGGCGACGACCGCGCGCATCTGCAGCGACAGGTCGTGGAGCAGCTGGCTGTGCACCTGCAGCGGGAAGAAGTTGATGATGCGCTCGAGGGTCTGCTTGGCGTTGTTGGCGTGCAGGGTGGAGAGCACCAGGTGGCCGGTCTCGGCGTAGCTCATGGCGTACTGCATCGTCTCCATGTCGCGGATCTCGCCGATCAGGATGATGTTCGGCGCCTCGCGCATGGCGTTCTTGAGGGCGTGGCCGTAGGTGAGGGTGTCGACCCCCACCTCGCGCTGGTCGATCACGCACTTCTTGTGGTCGTGCACGAACTCGATGGGGTCCTCGATGGTGAGGATGTGCCCCGACTTGTTCTGGTTGCGGTAGTCGATCATGGAGGCCAGGGTGGTGGACTTGCCCGAGCCGGTGGGACCCACCACCAGGACCAGCCCGGTCTTCTCCATGATCAGGTCCTTGAGGATCATGGGCAGGCGCAGGCTTTCCAGGGAGGGGATGACCGACTTGATCTGGCGCAGCACCATGCCCACCTCGCCCCGCTGCCGGAAGACGTTGGCGCGGAACCGCCCCACCCCCGGCAACGCGATGGCGAAGTTGCACTCCATGGTCTCCTCGAACTCGTCGATCTGCTTCCGGTTCATCACCCCGTAGGCGATATCCTTGACCTTCCCGGGGGGAAGCGGGGTCTTGCCCACCGGCAGGGTCTCACCCTCGATGTTGAGGTGGGGGACGGTACCGGTGCTGAAAAACAGGTCGGAGGCGTTCTTCTCCACCATCAGCTTGAGCAGGGGCGTGATGTCCATAGGCGCGGGTTCCGTGCATGGCCAGTGGGTTATGCTGCCTTCAGCATAGACGCTCAGGGCTCGGCAGGGTAGCGGACCGGCCCCCGAGTGTGAACCCTTTCGCAGGCTCCCCGCATCAGGCGACCCGAGCCACCCCCCCGCGCCGCGGATCGCCGGCGCCGGAGAGGCGTCCGCTGCCGGTGTCGCGGAGCACCGAGTGGGCGCCGCCGAAGAACAGGTTGCGGCCCTGCCAGACTTCGCACTGTCCGGCCAGCCCGCGCAGC
>JAQVKR010000300.1 GCA_028694565.1 Gammaproteobacteria bacterium
TGTAGCTGTCGGCCCCATTCGTGGGCACCGGCGCAGGCTTCCATGCCAACCACGCAGCACGGCAGATTGGCGAAGAAGGGCGGCATCTGCGAGCGCTTGAGCGCCTTCTTCCATATCTCCCGGCCCACGGCGTCCACGCCGACCAGGTGAAAGATGTTCTTTGCCAAGTCCAGGCCAATCATCGTAGGCTGTTTCATGGTCTCCCCCTCTTCTTAATTCGATGGTTGCTAACACCTCCATCCTGGCGCACATGACGCCTAGGCGGGAAGAGGGAGGAGACCATCTCATCGCCAAGAAAGAAGTTTGACTGTGTGCGTTGAACTGTCTGGCGGGACCGTGTCGGGGGCGATTGCGGGGCTTCGGCCGACGCCGCCCGATTCACCACGAAGGCACGAAGTTCACGAAGAAAGAGGCAAATACCGTTCGAGGCCCTCCTATCAACAGGGCCTTCGGCCTCCTTCGTGCTCTCCGTGTCTTCGTGGTGCAAGGCCTTTCCGAACAGTCCCCGTACCACTGAACGCGCCCTGGGCGAGGGAGGTCGTTTCTCTCGGACGCCAATACCCTTGATTCTCTTTGCGCCTTTGCGTCTTTGCGTTAACCCCTTGGAGACACTCAGCTCAGGAACATCCGGTAGGCGGGATTGCCGGTCTCCTCCTGGCAGGGGTAGCCGATGCGGTCGAGGTAGACCTGGAACTGATCCCGCTCGTCCCCGGGCACCTGCACCCCCATCAGCACCCGGCCATAGGCGGCGCCGTGGTTGCGGTAGTGGAACAGGCTGATGTTCCAGCGGGTGCCGAGGGTGGAGAGGAACTTGAGCAGGGCCCCGGGCCGCTCCGGGAACTCGAAGCGGTAGAGCACCTCGTCGGCCACCCGGTGGCCGCGCCCACCCACCATGTGGCGGATGTGCAGCTTGGCCATCTCGTTGTCGGTCATGTCCAGGACCGGGAAGCCCTTCTCCCCGAGCATGGCCAGCAGCTCCTCGCGCTCCTCGTCGCCGCGGGAGAGCTGCACGCCCACGAAGATGTGGGCCTGGTCGGGATCCGCCATGCGGTAGTTGAACTCGGTGATGCCACGGCGGCCGATGGCCTGGCAGAAGAGCTTGAAGCTGCCCGGCCGCTCGGGGATGGTGACGGCCACCACCGCCTCGCGCCGCTCGCCCAGCTCGGCGCGCTCGGAGACATGGCGCAGGCGGTCGAAATTGACGTTGGCGCCGCTGTCGATGGCCACCAGCGTCTGCTCCCTGGCGCCGGTCCGCTCCACGTACTTCTTCAGCCCCGCCACGCCCAGGGCCCCGGCCGGCTCGGCGATGGAGCGGGTGTCGTCGAAGATGTCCTTGATGGCGGCGCAGATCTCGTCGGTGGAGACCAGGATGACCTCGTCCACGGTCTTGCGCGCCACGCGGAAGGTCTCCTTGCCGATCTGGCGCACGGCCACGCCGTCGGCAAAGATGCCCACCTGGTCCAGCACCACCCGCCGGCCGGCGCGCAGGGCGTGGTGCAGGGTGGGCGCGTCCTCGGGCTCCACCCCGATCACCTTCACCTCCGGGCGCACGTACTTGATGTAGGCGGCCACCCCGGCGATGAGCCCGCCGCCGCCCACCGGCACGAACACGGCGTCCAGCGGCCCGTTGTGCTGGCGCAGGATCTCCATGCCGATGGTGCCCTGGCCGGCGATCACCTCCGGGTCGTCGTAGGGGTGGATGAAGGTGAGCCCCTTCTCCTCCGCCAACGCCATGGCGTGCTGGTAGGCCTCGTCGTAGACGTCGCCGTGCAGGATCGCCCGGGCCCCGCGCGCCCGCACCGAGTTGACCTTGATGTCCGGGGTGGTCCGCGGCATCACGATAAGCGCCCTGATGCCGAGACGCTTCGCCGCCAGGGCCACGCCCTGGGCGTGATTGCCCGCGGAGGCGGCGATGACCCCCCGCTCGCGGGCCTCCTCGGACAGGCCGATGATCTTGTTGTAGGCGCCGCGCAGCTTGAAGGAGAAGACCGGCTGCAGGTCCTCGCGCTTGATGAGCACGCGGTTCTCCAGGCGCCGGGAGATGAGCGGCGCCTCGTCCAGCGGGGTCTCGTGCGCCACGTCGTAGACGCGGGCGGAGAGGATTTTCTTGAGGTATCGGGTGGACATGCGTTTAAGATGGAATATCAGCCAAGCCTGACAAGATACAGGATGCGGCCCCCCCGGCACAAAGCCGGCCGCCCGGAACCCGGAGCGGCGCCGCTTGCGGCCGTGTTCGGCGTGGCCCGGCCGGCGCTTCACTTTGTGCGCCGCAGCTTGGCGCGGCGGCCGCGGGCCAGTACTCTTTTCAGCCCCCGGGAGCCCGTCGGACCGGCGCCAGCGCGGCCGCAACGGGATCGAATCAACGCTTCCCTTATCGCCAACCCGGGCCGGCGCGGCCGGGTGGCCAGACCACTGCAGAGGACGAACACCAGACATGACCCAGGACGAACTGAAGAAGGCCGCGGGCTGGGCGGCCCTGGAGTACGTGGAGAGCGGCACCATCGTGGGCGTGGGCACCGGCTCCACCGCCAACCATTTCATCGATGCGCTGGCCAGCATCAAGGGCCGCATCGAGGGCACCGTGGCCAGCTCGGTGGCGAGCGCCGACCGGCTCAAGGCCCACGGCATTCCGGTGCTGGACCTGAACAGCGTCGACCAGCTCTCCGTCTACGTGGACGGCGCCGACGAGATCACCCGCCACATGCACATGATCAAGGGCGGCGGCGGGGCCCTCACCCGGGAGAAGATCGTGGCCGCCGTGGCGGGGAAGTTCGTCTGCGTGGCCGACGAGACCAAGCTCGTGGACGTCCTCGGCGCCTTCCCGCTGCCGGTGGAGGGGATTCCCATGGCGCGCAGCTACGTGGCCCGCGAGCTGGTCAAGCTGGGCGGCGAACCGGTTCTGCGCGAGGGCTTCACCACCGACAACGGCAATGTGATCCTCGACGTCCACGGCCTGCGCATCATGGAGCCGGTGAAGCTGGAGGAGACCCTCAACATGATCACCGGGGTGGTCACCAACGGCCTCTTCGCCCGCCGCGCCGCCGACCTGCTGCTGATGGGCACGAAGAGCGGCGTGCAGCGCCTCGACTGACCCGCGGCGGGCTCCCCCGCCCGGCCATGGCTCCGTGGCCGGGCGGAAACCCGCTCAGCCCCCCAGCATGCGGAAGAAGCGTTCCGCGATGCGCGGATCGAACTGCCGCCCCACCTCTCCCCGCATGATGCCGAGCGCCCCTTCGGCGGACATGGAATCCCGGTAGCTGCGCCTGCTGGTCAGGGCGTCGTAGGTGTCGGCCAGGGTGATGATGCGCGAGCACAGGGGTATCTCGCCGCCCGCGAGCCCCTCCGGGTAGCCGTTGCCGTCGAAGTGCTCGTGGTGGTGGAGAATGATGCGGGCGCACTCGTCCATGTCGGGCGCATCCACCCGGCCGATGATGGAGGCGCCGATGCGGGAGTGGCTCTTGATCCGCTCGTACTCCGCCCGGCTCAACCGGCCCGGCTTGCGCAGTATCTCGTCCGGAATCCCGATCTTGCCGATATCGTGGAAGCGGGCGCAGGTCCCGAGGAGACCCAGCCCGGCCCGGCTGAGCCCCGCCGCTCGGCCGAGCGCCAGGGCCAGCGTCACCACCCGGCCGCAGTGGGAATGGGTGTAGCCGTCACGCACCCGCAGGGCGGCGTCCAGCGCGCCGGCGATCCTGTCGAGCATATCCGCCGCCTCGGCCTTCGCGTCCTGCATGGCACTCTCCTTCCGCTGGAACCCATCGCGGCCACCTGCATGCGTAATTCCGACTTATAGGCCATCATCCATTCGCCCGCAACCCCGGGCGGGAGGCGGACGGGGTGCGCAACCTTATGGAAACAATGGTTTATTTGCGCCGCCGGAGCCGCTCGGCCAGCTCCCTCCGCAGGGTCAGGGACATTTCCTCTCCGGAGATCCTCCCGTCGCCGTCGGCGTCCACCCGCTCGAAGACCCACAGCTGCGCATAGGGATCGGGCTGACGGCGGCGATCGATAAGTCCCTGGAACTCCTCCCGATCCACGTAGCCGTCGCGGTTGCGGTCGTGCAGGGAGTAGGTCTCGCCGGCCTCGCCGCCGGCGCTCTGCGCCGCCGCGGTGCCGGCCAGGGCGCCGGACAGGGCCAGGAAAATGAACAGCGCTCGATGCGGCATGCAGGCCACCTCCCGGGTTTGCTTTCAGGTTCGGGAGGAAAATCTACCGCAGGCACCTGAAACCGTGCTGAATACCGG
>JAQVKR010000301.1 GCA_028694565.1 Gammaproteobacteria bacterium
CCACGTCCATGTTGTAGTGCTCCAGCCCCTCCTCGAGGACGATGCGGCAGTTGGCGCAGGCGGTGACCATGGTGGTCACGCCCAGCTCCTCCAGCTGGCTCTTCTTGCGCTTGAAGGCCTTCAGCCGCAGCTCCTCGGCGCGCTCGTTCGCCGACACGCCGCCGCCGCCGCCGCAGCACCAGTTCATCACGCCGTGGTCGTTCATCTCGCGGAAGTCCGTGGCCACCATGTTCAGCAGGTTGCGCGGCTGCTCGACCACGCCGCCGCGGCGCACGATCTGGCACGGGTCGTGGAAGGTCAGGGGGATGTCCTTGTGGCCCCGGGTGCGCAGCTTGCCCTGCCGGCGCAGCTCGTCGAGCACCTCCAGGATGTGCTTGACCCCGAAGGTGAACGGCCGGCCGATGAGGTTGGGCCCCTCCCAGCGGATGGCGGAGTAGGCGTGGCCGCACTCGGGGCTGATCACCGTTTTCACCTGCAGCTTCTCGGCGGCGTTGACGATGCGCGAGACGATTTCATTGGCGATGTCGCTGCTGCCTATCTGGATGCCGCTGTTGGTGGCCTCGAAGGCGTCGGAAGAGAGCGTCCAGCTGACCCCCGCCTGCTTGAAGATGCGCGCCAGGGCGGCCAGGTACTCGGGGAAGTTGATGATCTCCATGGAGGAGAGCAGCGGCATGTACTCCACCCCCTCCTGGTCCACGGGAATCTCCAGCCCGGTGTCGGCCTGCACGTGCTTGATCTGCGCCTGGACGGCCGGCCACTTGACGCCCATGGGGCTGCCGATGGTCACGGTGCGCTTGGTGGCCCCGATGACGCCCTCGGGCGCGTGGCCGGCGGCCGACATGCCCTCGCGCATCTTGCGCACCATGTAGGCGATGTCGTTGCCCACCGGGCAGACCATGGAGCAGCGTCCGCACAGGGTGCAGCTGTCATAGACCAGCTCGGACCACTCGGCCAGCTCCTCGTCGGTCACCGCCCTGGACAGCCCCGCCAGCTTGCCCAGCCTGCCGAACAGGGTGTACTCCCGCTTCCACATCCGGCGCAGGGGCTCGAGCTTGTGGATCGGGGTGTACTTCGGATCGCCGGTTTCGGTGTAGAACAGGCATGCCTCGGCGCACAGGCCGCAGTGGACGCAGCTCGAGAAGAAGCTGGCGATGGGGGCATCGAGCACCTCGCGGAAGGCATTGATGCCGCGTTCGAATGAAGCACTCATGAGGCCACCTCCGTAAGACGGTTCCGAAAGGCGATGCCGGTACGCGCTCCCGCCGCGCGGGGCCCCTGCTCTCTGTTCATGACGCCGCCTTCGTTGGGGGAGTGCGGGTTGAGGGGGCGAACCTGTCGGCGGCCGGCGTCATTCACGGCCGTTCGCGCCCGTCCGCCGGCGCACGAGGCTGCGGAGGACCGATTGCATTGCAGTGCCCGGTTCGGGCCGCGCTGATGACGGGCGCCAGGGCTGGCTCCCGCACCGCGCTGCGCGTGACCGTGTCGCAGCCCCATCCCCGCTACGCGGGGCCCCTGCTCTCTGTTCATGACGCCGCCTCCGCTGGGGGAGCGTGGGTTGAGGGGGTGAACCTGTCGGCGGCCGGCGTCATTCACGGCCGTTCGCATCCCCGCTGCGCGGGGCCCCTGCTCTCTGTTCATGACGCCACCCCCTTCCGGCCGGAGATGTCGCCGTTGTACCAGCGGGCGGCGAACAGGCTGAAGGTGTGGAACAGCTTGGTGAAGGGCAGCGCCACCAGCAGCAGCTCCACGGTGAGGATGTGCAGCGCCAGCATCAGGGTGTAGTTGAGGAACAGGTGGTGATAGGCCAGGTAGCCGGTCAGCAGCGGCAGCAGCGTCAGCGTCCAGGTGAGGTAGTCCTCGAAATTGGAGAGGAAGCGCTTCACCGGATCGGTGATGCGGTTGGCCAGCACCACGATGAGGGCGATGATGCTGATGATCGCCGCGGCGTCCACCACCGGGCTCGGCAGCCCCGGCCAGCTGATGCCGATGAGGTTGCGGATGAGCTCGATGTGGGGCTCGAACAGCAGCACGGTGATGAACAGCCCGATGTGGAAGATGTAGCCGCCGATGTAGGTGATCGGCGAGCGTTTCAGCATTCCCTCGGGAGGCAGCGAGCGGCCGAGGATGGTGCGGCCGCCGGAGCCACGGGACTCGGTGCGGGCCACGGCCAGGTCCGGCTTGCGCCCCAGGGAGTAGATCTCGATGAGGCGCAGCACGATCCCGAACAGGAAGATGGCCACGGCGATGACGAAGCCGGGGCCGCGCACCCACGTGAGGAGGTCCATGGCAGTCGAACTCATGGCTATTTCTCCAGGTCGTCGATGGTGACGGTTTGGTGCTTGGACTTGGCGTCGGCCTTGGCCTTGCGGTTGCGCATGGCCATGGCGGCCCCGGCGGCCACGCCCGCCGCGGCGGCGGCGCCGGCGACCAGGGTGACCGGGTCGTTGGGCACCGAGAGCGCCTTGTAGAAGCCGCCCAGATCCCAGAAATTCGGCTCGGAGCAGCCGATGCAGCCGTGGCCGGACTGGATGGGGAAGCTGGTGCCGGCGTTCCACTTGGTGGTGGCGCAGGCGTTGTAGGTGACCGGCGCCTTGCAGCCGAGCTTGAACAGGCACCAGCCCTTGCGCGCGCCCTCGTCGTCGAAGCTCTCGGCGAACAGGCCCTTGTCATAGAAGGGCCGGCGGTAGCAGCGGTCGTGGATGGTCTCGCCGTAGAACACCTTCGGGCGGCCTGCGTCGTCCAGCTCCGGGATGGTGCCGAAGGTCAGGTAATGGGCCAGCACGCCGGTGATGACCACCGGGATGGGCGGGCAGCCCGGCACGTTGATGATGGGCTTGTCCTTGATCAGGTCGCTCACCGCCACCGCACCGGTGGGGTTCGGGTTGGCCTTCGGGATGCCGCCGTAGGCCGCGCAGGTGCCCACCGAGACGATGGCCGCGGCGCCCTTGGCCGTCTCCAGCAGCATGTCCTTGTTGCTGATCCCGGCGATGGTGGAGTAGCCCGGGTTGCCCACGGGGATGGAGCCGTCGACGATCAGGAGGTACTTGCCGTAGTTCTCCTTCATCGCCTCCTCGCGGGCGTGCTCCGCGGCGCTGTCGGCCGCGGCCTGGAGGGTGTGGTGGTAGTCCAGGGAGATCTGGCCCAGGATCAGCCCCTCCACCGTGGGCGAGTGGGAGCGGGTCAGCGACTCGGTGCAGCCGGTGCACTCCTGGAAGGAGAGCCAGATGACCGACGGTCGGCGGGCCTGCTCCAGCGCCGCGGCGATGGCCGGCACCATGCTGGGGGGCAGGGCCATGAGCGAAGCCGTGGTGGCGCAGAACTTCATGAAGCCGCGGCGGCTCACACCCTGGCGCCGGAGCGCTTCACCCAGGGTCTTGTCGTATGACATGGTCTCTTCCCTCCCTCGTCTGGAAGCGGATGCCTATTCGTTGGTCTGTTGCAGCAGCTGTTCCGAAAGCGAATCGAGCCCCTCCCGCACGTCCTCGGGCTGGCTCCGGAGTATGGCCGGGACCTCGGTCACCTCGATGAAGCGGGACAGGATCTGCTCCTCGCTGTTGTAGTGGGTGATGAGCCACACGCCGGGGAAGCGGGTTTCCAGGGCGACGCTGGGACCGATGGCCGTCTCCAGCCGGGCGCTGACCTCGCCGGTGCCGAGTTCGGCCTCGAGGCGCGCCTCGTCGCCCGGTCCCATGGGAATGGATCGCAGGTCGATGACGGTCTCCTCGCCGGCGGCGAGCAGCCGTTCCAGGGCGTGCCGGACCTCGTGCAGGAGGGGCAGTGCGTTGCCGTGGCTGACGGGTTCGTCGCCGTTTTCGGCACGGATGGGAATGTCGATGGGGCGTCCGATCATTGTTTTATGACGCCAGCAAATATTAAGCAGCCCTTATGAAGCATTGTCCTGGCTCCCGGATTCGTCAACCTTGACGATAATCAAGAAATCTCCATTTAGGCGGCGGCGTCGCCCCAGCGGCCGAGCAGGGAGGTCACGGCGGCGGCTGCCGCGGGGATCGACCTCGCCACGGCCGGCGAGGGCGTCTGCCCCCAGTCCAGGGACTCCGGCTCGATGCCGACCAGGGCCCGGTTGGCGGGAAAGCGGCCGCGGAGGAGGGCCATCGCCAGCAGGTCGCTGATGCTCACCTCGTGGGGCGTGCGCTTGCCGCTGTTCAGGTAGCGGTCCATCTCCTCGCCCTCGAACACGTGCACCGTCCCCGGCGCGCTGTCCATCCGGGCGGCGTCGATG
>JAQVKR010000302.1 GCA_028694565.1 Gammaproteobacteria bacterium
GGGTCTGGAGCAGGTTGAGCGCGCTGCGCTCGCCGGTCAGCAGCGCCCGCGCCGGCCCCTCCAGGGTGCAGAGGGTCTGCTCCGGCTGCGCCGCGTCACCGTCCTCCAGCTCCCAGTCCACCCGCACCGCGCCGTCGAGCTGGCGGAAGACCTCGTCGAACCAGGCCCGCCCGCACAGCACCGCCGTTTCGCGGGTGATGACCCGCGCCCGGCCGATCGTGCCGGCGGGGATGAGCGCGGCGGTGATGTCGCCGCTGCCCACGTCCTCGGCCAGCGCCCGCGCGACGAGCGCCCGGATGGCTTCCGCTTCCACGGGATCAATCCACCGCCAGCAGTTCCACCTCGAACACCAGTGTGGCGTTGGGCGGAATGACGCCGCCGGCGCCCTGGCGACCGTAGCCGAGCTGGGGCGGGATGGTCAGCTTGCGCACGCCGCCCACCTGCATGCCGGCCACGCCCTCGTCCCAGCCGCGAATCACCCGGCCGCCCCCGAGGGGGAAGCTGAAGGGCTCGCCGCGATCGCGGCTGGAGTCGAACCGGCGTCCGTCGGTGAGCCAGCCGGTGTAGTGCACGGTGACGCGCATCCCGGCCGCGGCGGTGGCGCCGTCGCCGGTCTTGAGGTCCTCGTACTTCAGTCCCGAGTCGGTGATCAGGGTGGTCATGGTGGCGTTTCCGTAGTCGCGGCAATCCGCACAGCATAGCGGAGGGGCTGCGTTCCGGGCTACTGTTGCCGGGACTTCTGCCGGGCGTAGCGGCAGGGAGGCCTGGCGCCCCGGGGGCGGCCCCGGCGCCGGCTGAATGCGTCACCAGGGGTGAAGCAGTTACACTGGGCAGGCATGGTCCAAAATAAGATGTCCGGCCGTGATGGCCGGGGCGGGGCGGGGGGTATGGGCGCAAACCAGCTGCGGATACTGTTCCGGTCTCTGGCGGAGAGCGCCAGGGACCTGCTGCCCATCGTGGTGGTGATCGCCGTGTTCCAGCTGGCGCTCCTGCGCCAGCCCATCCCCAACCTGCTGGACCTGCTGGTGGGCGTCCTGCTGGTGCTGCTCGGCCTGACGCTCTTCATCCGGGGCCTGGAGATGGGGCTGTTCCCCATCGGCGAGACGATGGCCTACGCCTTCGCGCGCAAGGGCAGCCTGTTCTGGCTGCTGCTGTTCGCCTTCGCGCTGGGGTTCGGCACCACGGTCGCGGAGCCGGCGCTCATCGCGGTGGCCGACGAGGCGGCGAAGATGGCGGCGGCGGACGGGGTCATCGCGGCCGATCCGGCGGCGCTGGCGGGCTATGCCAAGGGGTTGCGCTACACCGTGGCCGTTTCGGTGGGATTCGCCATCGTCGTGGGCGTGTTCCGCATCATTCGCGGCTGGCCCATCCAGTATCTCATCGTGGGCGGCTACATCGGCGTGGTGATCATGACCCTCTTCGCGCCGAAGGAGATCGTGGGCATCGCCTATGACTCCGGCGGAGTCACCACCTCCACCATCACGGTGCCCCTGGTGACGGCGCTGGGCGTGGGGCTGGCCTCCTCGATCAAGGGCCGCAATCCCATGGTGGACGGCTTCGGCCTCATCGCCTTCGCCTCGCTCACGCCCATGATATTCGTCATGGGCTACGGCATGGTGGCGGGGTGAGCGGCCTGCTCGCCGCACTGCTCGGTACCCTGCGCGATGTGCTGCCCATCGCCGCGGTCGTGTTCGGTTTCCAGCTGCTGGTCATCCGCCGGCCCGTCCCCAACCTCAAGCGGGTGCTGCTGGGGTTCGTCTACGTGCTGCTGGGGCTGGCCCTGTTCCTGGAGGGGCTGGAGCAGGCCCTGTTCCCCCTGGGGCGGCTGATGGCCCAGCAGCTCACCGCGCCGGAGTTCATCGGCGGCGGGGCCGAACTGCTGACCCGTCCCCTGGGCGCCTGGGACTACCGCTGGATCTATCTTTTCGCCTTCGCCGTCGGCTTCGCCACCACCATCGCGGAGCCGTCGCTCATCGCCGTGGCGCTGAAGGCCCACGAGGTCTCGGGCGGCGCCATCAGCGTCTGGGGGCTGCGCATCGCCGTGGCCATCGGGGTGGCGGTGGGCATCGCGCTGGGCACCTTCCGCATCGTCACCGGAACGCCCATCCACTGGTACATCATCGGCGGCTACGTGGTGGTCATCATCCAGACCCTCTATGCGCCCCGGCTCATCATCCCGCTGGCCTACGATTCCGGCGGCGTCACCACCTCCACCGTGACGGTGCCGCTGGTGGCGGCGCTGGGGCTGGGGCTGGCCTCCACCGTGCCGGGGCGCAGCCCGCTGGTGGACGGTTTCGGCCTCATCGCCTTCGCCAGCCTCTTCCCCATGATCAGCGTCATGGGCTACGCCCAGCTCAGCCGCCACCTGGGCCGGTCCCGCGGCGCGCCCGCAGGGAGCCCCCCGAAAGCGCCATGACCGCGTTGCAGCGCTTGAAAAGGGATCGGACCATCGCCTGCGCACTGCGCCTTGTCCTGGCACTTTCGGGGGGGCTCTGAAAGTACCTCCAAGAGTGACGCAGTACACTAGACACAGGGAATCTGACCCGGAGGAACGCACATGCGCTTCAAGCTGATCGTGGTGTTCGTGGAGGACGGCAAGACCGAGGCCGTGCTCACGGCGGCCCGTGAGAAGGGGGCCACCGGGGCGACGGTCATCAGCAATGCCCGCGGCGAGGGGCTGAATCAGCCCAAGACCTTCTTCGGGCTGAGCCTGGAGACCCAGCGGGACATGGTGCTGCTGCTGGTGGAGGAGCACCTGGCGCGCAGCATACTGGAGAAGATTGCCGAGGTGGCGGAGTTCGACGAGCGGCCCGGCACCGGCATTGCCCTGCAGTTGGATGTGGAGGACGCGGTGGGCGTCGCCCACCAGGTCCGCGAACTCGCTTCCGTGGTAGAGGAACAGATATGAGCCCGAGCAAGCTGGTACAGGTGCGGGACGTGATGAACCCGCAGGTGGACATGGTGGACGGCATGGCGACCGTGCGCGAGGCGCTGCGGGCGCTCCAGCACGTGGAGAACAAGTGCCTGGTGGTGAAGAAGCGGCACGAGCATGACGAGTACGGCATGCTGCTGCTCTCGGACGTGGCCCGCAAGGTGCTGGCGCAGGACCGGGCGCCGGACCGGGTCAACGTCTACGAGGTGATGACCAAGCCGGTGATCAGCGTGGAGCCCGGCATGGACATCCGCTACTGCGCCCGCCTGTTCGACCGCTTCGGCCTGACCCGCGCCCCGGTGGTGGAGTGCGGCGAGGTGCTGGGCGTGGTCAGCTTCACCGACCTGGTGCTGCGGGGAATGCTGGCCGGGGAGTAGAGAAGCGCGTAGTCTTGGCGGAGTGTGAACGGATTCACAGGCGGGGCCCCGCGGGACATTCCCCCGGCGGCTGTGTGATGGCAGTCACGACGCATGCGCGGCGCAGCGCCTAATATTTGTCCCAGTTGCGTGCGGCATCCCGGTCTCCGGCAGGCAGTTCTTTCCAGAGATGGCGTCCGTCGCGTGGTATCCGTACCCAATTGCCCAGTGTTGTCTGTATGGCCGGTGACAAGATAGTTCCCATTCCGGGCCGGAGCGCCCCCAGCCAGGCACGCGGTTCCACGCGTCTGGCGGATATGCTGGTACGCATGCAGAGCCGCTCCGCCGAGCACCTGGCCCGGCTGCTGGAGCGGTTCCTCAACACCTCCGACGATTCCCTCTTCACCCTGGCCGACAAGTCCGAGGAGACGGCGGCCAGGGATCTCTACTTCAACGCCATGCGCGAGGTCCGCATCAAGCGCCAGGGCATGCGCAGCAACTTCCTCCAGGAGTGGGACCGCACCTATCGCCGCTTCCTCACCAATCCCTACGCCCTGGCGGGGGAGCGTGGCTCGGAGGGGGCGTTCAACGTCGATTCCATGAAACTCATGGACAACGACGAGCTCGAGGAAGACCTGGCCATCAAGACGATGGAGGGCAAGGCGGAGCAGCACTATGTCCTGCCTCTCACCCACCTGGGTGTCCGCCTCGGCTGGCTGGCCGGCGATACCAAGCTGGCCGAGGTCCCCACGCCCTTCAGCCCCTCGGCCGTCTGCAGCGCCTTCCGGGTCTGCGCGCGGGGGCTGGATCTCGATATCCGCTCGCGCCTGGTGGTCTACAAGCTGTTCGAGCACGGGCTGATGGAGGGGCTGGGCGAGCTCTACCAGGAGTTGAACCAGCTTCTGGTGGATGCCGGTGTGCTGCCGG
>JAQVKR010000303.1 GCA_028694565.1 Gammaproteobacteria bacterium
GACGACCTTGCGCAGGATCAGCATCTCCGGCAGCGACAGGGCGGCGATGCTCATCATGAAGGCCAGAGTCGTGCCCACCGCCACGCCCTTGGTGAGCATCGCCTCGGCCACCGGGATGACGCCGGTGGCGTTGGAGTAGAGCGGGATGCCCATCAGCACCGCGGCGGGCACGGCGAGCCAGTTGCCCTCGCCGCCCAGGTGGGTGGTCACCCAGTCGGCGGGCACGAAGCCGTGGAACAGGGCGCCGACGGCGATGCCGGCCACCACCCACTTCCAGATGCGGCCGACGATCTCCCGCACCTCGGCCAGGGCGTAGCGGTGGCGGCCGGCCAGCGAGGTGTCGGGTTCGGCCCGGGCCGCCTCGCCCAGGTGGATGTTCCAGACGTAGGCCTCCACCCAGCGCTCGGGGCGGAAGCGCTGCATGGCGATGCCGCCGAACCAGGCCACCGTCAGCCCGGCCCCCACGTAGAGGGCGGCCAGCTTCCAGCCGAGGATGCCCACCAGCAGCACCGCGGCCACCTCGTTGATCATGGGGCTGGCGATGAGGAAGGAGAAGGTGACCCCCAGCGGGATCCCCGCCTCCACGAAGCCGATGAACAGCGGAACCGAGGAGCAGGAGCAGAACGGGGTGACCGCGCCCAGCGAGACCGCCAGCCCGCGGGCCAGCCAGGCGGGCCGGCCGCGCACGTACCCGCGCACCCGCTCCGGGGAGAGCAGGGCCCGCAGCAGGCCCATGGCGTAGATGACCGCCACCAGCAGCGCGAAGATCTTGGCGGTGTCCATGACGAAGAAGTGCAGCGCGGCGGCGGCGTGGGAGTCGGGCACGAGGCCGAGCCAGCGGTAGACGACGAGGTTGGCGAGGACGTCGAACATGGCCTCAGGCCGCCCGCCGCTCGTACCAGCCGCGGCTGGCGTTGACGATCTTGACCACCGAGAGCATCACCGGCACCTCCACCAGCACCCCCACCACGGTGGCCAGCGCCGCCCCCGAGTCGAAGCCGAACAGGGCGATGGCGGCGGCCACGGCCAGCTCGAAGAAGTTGCTGGCGCCGATGAGGGCCGAGGGGCCGGCCACGCAGTGGGCCACGCCGAAGGTCCGGTTGAGCAGGTAGGCCAGCCCGGAGTTGAAGTAGACCTGGATCAGGATCGGCACCGCCAGCATCAGGATGACGAGGGGCTGGGCCAGGATCTGCTCGCCCTGGAAGCCGAACAGCAGCACCAGGGTGGCCAGCAGGGCCGCCAGCGAGACCGGGTGCAGGCGCCGCAGCAGCCGCTCCAGCGCCGCCGCGCCGCCGCGGGCCAGCACCGCGCGCCGCCACCACTGGCCCACGGCCACCGGGATGAGGATGTAGAGCGCCACCGACAGGAACAGGGTGCCCCAGGGCACGGTGATGCTGGAGATGCCCAGCAGCAGCCCCACGATGGGGGCGAAGGCCACGATCATGATGGCGTCGTTGAGCGCCACCTGGGTCAGGGTGAAGTGGGGCTCGCCCCGGGTCAGGTGGCTCCAGACGAAGACCATGGCGGTGCAGGGCGCCGCGGCCAGCAGGATCAGCCCGGCGATGTAGGCGTCGTGCTGGTCGGCCGGCAGCCACCCGGCGAACACCCCGCGGATGAAGATCCAGCCCAGGAGCGCCATGGAGAAGGGCTTCACCGCCCAGTTGACGAACAGGGTCACCCCGATGCCCTTCCAGTGCTCGCCCACGTGGTGCAGGGCGGCGAAGTCGATCTTCAGCAGCATGGGGATGATCATCAGCCAGATGAGCAGCGCCACGGGCAGGTTCACCCGGGCCAGCTCCAGCCCGCCGACGGCCTGGAACGGTTGCGGGAACTGGTGCCCCAGGGCGATGCCGGCGACGATGCAGAGAAAGACCCACACGGTCAGGTAGCGCTCGAACAGGCCCATGGGGCTGCCGGCGGCGCGCTTGGCGGTGGTTTCGCACTGGGCGCTCATGGCGTCACCGCGCCTCGAGAATTCCGGGGCCGATGAGCATCACCTGCAGCACCTGGATGGGCTGCAGGCCATGGCGATCGGCCAGGTTGCGGGCGGTCTCCTCCGGCGCCGCCTTGATGCCGGCCGCCCGCAGCCGCTGCAGGGCCAGGGCCGGGTCGGTGCCGGTCTCCGCGCACAGCTCGGCCACGCTCTTGCGGCCCACGCCGGTGCCGGTGAAGCGCTCCTCCACCGCCTCCGGAGTGTATTCGGCGGGCGGAGGCGGCGGCTCGGCCAGGGGGGCGATGCGCATGAACAGCGCCATGGGCGTGGTGCCGTTGCGGTGGGCGATCTCGCCGAAGCTGGCGCGCGGGCCGAGCAGGTCGACGCCCGCGGCGCGCAGGGTCTCGCGGGCGCGTTCGGGGTCGATGAAGCTGCGGCGGGCGAGCACCTCCAGGGTCGCCTCCTCGGCGTGGCCGAAGGGCGGCTCGTACTCCGGCGCCGTGATCCAGGCATTCTTCGCCGCGTCGTTGAGGTCGAATATCCAGTCCACGGGCGGCCAGTGGCCGACCGCGCCCGCCACCAGCGCCACGGTCAGCGCCAGGGAACCCACCAGCTCGCCGCGCAGGTGCAGCTGCCCCTTCACCCGGTCGGCCAGGTAGCCCTTGAAGGGCTTCCAGTTGTAGACGAGGTGGATGACGCCCGAGACGATGAACACCAGCCCGAGCAGGATGTGGACGTCGCCCCAGCCGTTCTTGGTCAGGCCGAGCAGCACCCAGTCGGTCCAGTAGGCCACCCGGCCCTCGGGCACCACGTAGAGGACGATGCCGGTCAGGGTGGAAACGAGGAAGGCCCAGGTGACCACGAAGGCCACGAAGGCGCGCCAGCGCGGTCCGTGCCGGCGCTTTCCACCAGGCGCTTTGCCGCGGGTTTCGGGGGTGGTCATGGGTGCCGCCTCAGGAGGCCGCGCGCGCCGCGGCGCCGGATGCAAGCCGCTCGAGCAGATCCGCCACCCGCCCGCGCACTTCGTCGCGGGTGGCGCGGAACACCGCCGTCACCTCCGCCTCGGTGCCCGTGGCCCGGGCCGGATCGGACAGCGGCCAGTGCTCCTTGCGGGTGCCTGCGGGCAGCACCGGGCAGTGCTCGTCGGCGTGGCCGCACACGGTGACCACCAGGTCCACGCCCGCCAGCATCTCCTCGGTGAGGCGGGTGGACTCCTGGCCGGAGATGTCCACCCCGGCCTCGGCCATCACCGCGATGGCGCGGGGATTCCGGCCGTGGGCCTCGATGCCGGCGGAGCGGCACTCGAAGCGCCCGCCGCCGAGGGCGCGGCCCCAGCCTTCGGCCATCTGGGAGCGGCAGGAGTTGCCGGTGCAGAGAAACAGGATGCGGGTCTTGTGGGGGGACACGGCCGGATCTCCGGGGGTTCGGGACGGTTGGTCAGACGGCGCAGCGGGCCGGCGGCCGGCTCTCCATGGCGGCGAGCCGCTCGCGGTCGCCGCGGAAGGGCGCCTGGGCGTCGAGGCCCGCGGCGGTCTGCGCGAGCACCGCCTGCGCCCAGCCGGGCAGGCGGGGACTCAGGCGGTAGTGGATCCAGAGCCCCTCGCGCCGATCCTCCACCAGCCCGGCGCGGCGCAGCTGGGCCAGGTGGCGGGAGATCTTGGGCTGCGGCTCCTCCAGGGCGTGGGTGAGCTCGCACACGCACAGCTCGCCGAGCTCGTGCAGCAGCACCAGGCAGCGCAGGCGGGTGGGATCGGCGAGGCTGCGGAACAGGGTTTCGGGATCTGTATTCACGGAGCCAAATATACGCCGAAACGTATATATGTCAATGCGCATATATTATGCCGGGCCGACTCCGGGCGCCGCCCCCTGCTCAGCCGCCGTAGCGGCGGCTGAGCAGGGCGTGGAGGGCGCGCAGGGCCATGGCCTCGCCCCCTTTCGGGCGGCCGGGGCGGTCCTGGTCGTTCCAGGCGTAGAGGTCGACATGGGCCCAGGCGGGCGTGTCGGTGACGAAGCGGGAGAGGAACAGCCCGGCAGTCACCGCGCCGGCGTGGCCGCTCTCGCTCACGTTGGCGAGGTCCGCCACCGGGCTCTCCAGCCACTTGGCGTAGCCGGGCCACAGGGGCAGGCGCCAGAGGGGATCCTCGACCGCCGCGGCATGGTCCAGAATCTCGCCGGCCAGGGCGTCGTCGGGGCTGAACAGCGCCGGCAGGTCCGGCCCCAGGGCCACCCGCGCCGCCCCGGTGAGGGTGGCGCAGTCCACCAGCAGATCGGGTTTTTCGG
>JAQVKR010000304.1 GCA_028694565.1 Gammaproteobacteria bacterium
GATCGCCGCGAACGGATGGACGCCATGCGCGAGGCCCGCGACCGGGATCGCGATGCCCGGCGCTACTGGGACAACCCCTGGAGCGAAACCCGCCGCCAGACCATGGAGCAGCGCCACGAGGCCATGCGCGAGCAGGCCGAGAAGGAGCGCGACACCCTGACCGCCTGGGACGATGCCCTGATCGGCGCCGATCCCTATCTGTACGGCTACGGGGCGCCGGTCTACGGCTACCCCTACTACGGCGGCCCGTGGGGCGGCTATCCCAACTACGGCGGTCCGTGGGGCGGCTACCCCTACTACGGTGGTCCCTGGGGCGGTGGTCCCTGGGGCGGTGGTCCCTGGGGCGGTGGTCCCTGGGGCGGCGGTCCGTGGGGCGGCGGCCCCTGGTGGTGAACCGGGAGGCGCGGCCTGGCCGGGCCTGAGCCCGGCCACCCCGTTCGGGCCCGCGCGGTGTGCGCCGCGCGGGCCCGTCGCGTTTCAGCAATGCCTACGGCAAGCCGCCTTCCAGAGCCACCGGGACGCGGCAGGGCAAGGCGTCCCGCGCGGGGGAAGGATCATTGCGCCGCGACCCGATCATCACGCGCCCCGGCGGCTCCCTTCGGACGGGCCGCCGGCCGGCCTAGGCGGCGTCCCGGCCCAGGCGCCGCAGGAACAGGCGGGTGTGCAGCACCCGGCCCAGGTGCCAGAGCAGCGCGATCAGCCCCACGCGCCAGGCCAGTCCGCTGCCCGCCGCCCACAGGGCTCCCGCCGCCAGCAGCAGCCCGAGCCGCGGCAGGGCGCCGCGGGCGAGCCGCTCCCGCAGCACCGCCTGGCGCGCCACGGCCGCGCCGCCCCACCAGACCGGCAGCAGTTGGGTGCTCGCCCCCAGGACCAGGGGGAAAAGAAACCAGAGCAGGAACAGGCCCACGGCGCGATCCGCGCCCCAGCCGCCGATTCCGTGCAGGAGGCCGGCCGCCAGCGCGGCGGCGAAGCCCAGCAGCGCCGCCGCCAGCAGCCGCGCCGGCGCGGCGCGGAACCAGGGCGGCCGGCCGGGGCCGAGCAGCCCCCACAGGAAACGCCCCAGCGGCACGCTCCACAACGCCCCGCCCAGAACGGCCAGGGGTGGAGACCAGCCGGCACCGAACGCCGCCAGCAGCGTCCCGCCGAGGGCGAAGCGGAGATCCCGGCGCAGCGCGGCGGCCGCCGACGGATCGGCATACCCGCCCGCCGTCGGCAGCAGCACCCGCAGGGTGCCCACGGCGGTCAGGCCGACGAAGCCGAGCAGGTTGAGGTGCAGGTGGAACCGCTTCAGCGCCAACCAGTGTTCGGGAAACAGGGCCGTGGCGAGAATGGCCAGCAGCGCCAGCCCCAGGCAGGCGAGCGCCGCCAGGTACCAGGACAGGCACGGGTGGGGCGCGCCGAGACCGGCCCGCGCCCGGCGCAGCATCCAGCCGGCCAGGACCGCGGCCGCCGCCAGCGCCGGCAGGGCCGCGGGATGAAAAGCCGGGGGCGCCAGGAGCAGGGCCAGGAACACCCACATTCCGCCGGCGAGGGCAAGCAGCGGAATCCAGCCCAGTGCGCGCCCGGGGGCGGCGCCGCGGGTGAGCACCGGGGTGAAATAGCCCATGGCGGCCAGGATCAGGGGCAGGATGCCGACCGCCAGCACCAGGTGCTCGGCGGCGGCCGGCGGCCAGTCCCGCCACGCCAGCAGGGCCAGCCCGCCGGCGAAGGCCGCCACCGCCGCCGGGGCCAGTACGCCGAGCGGCATCGGAGTCAGGCGCGCCGGGAGCGGGGCGCCCGGGCGTCGGCGACCGCTTCGAGCCAGCGCCCGTAGAGGGCGTCGGAGACCCGGTGCAGGGCGGCGAGCCGCTGCTCCAGTCCGCGGGTCATCAGCGCCGCGGACTCGATGCAGGGGTGCGCATCCTCCAGGTCGCCGCCATAGCGCCGCACCCAGCCGTCCACCATGGGGGCGGTCATCTCCAGGTGGAACTGCAGCGCCAGGTGGGGACCGAGCGCGAAGGCCTGGTTGGCGGTGCAGTCGCTGGCCAGCAGCCGTTCGGCCCCCGCCGGCACGCTGAAGGTCCAGGCGTGCCAGTGGTAGGCGGTGAACCGCTCCGGCACCCCGGCCAGCCAGTCCCGCGCACCCGCGCCCGGCACCTGCCGCACCTCGTGCCAGCCGATCTCCATGGCCGGAGCGCGGGTGACCTCGCCGCCAAGGGCCAGGCTCATCAGCTGAGCGCCCAGGCAGACCCCGAGCACCGGCACCTCCGCCGCCATCGCCCGGCGGATGAGGGCGATCTCCTCGACAATCCAGGAGTGGGAGTCATGCACGCTCCCCGCCCCGCCCATGAACACCAGCCCCGAGACGCCATCCAGGTCCGTGGGCACGGTCTGGCGCTCGTCGATGCAGACCACCTCGAAGGGAACGCCCCGGGCGCGAAGGAAATCCCCCAGGTAGCCGGGCGGCTCGCAGGCGATGTGGCGGAAAATGCGGACGGGTTTCATGGCTCGGCGCCCCGATCGGTTGTCTGGGAGCGTTTGGACCGCTCCGCCCGCGGCCGCGGCCGTTCCCGGAACGGCGGCGCCTCGCGCGGGCGGATGGTCAAACGCTGCGCGACCCGCATCTTACCCCGGCCCCGGGTCCGACTTACAGCCCGCCCCCGCCCTGACCGGGGAGCTTGCCGGCCGGGGCGGGCTCTCAGGCAGCGACGGCGCGGGCCTGTACCGGGAACTGGCGGGCCGGCCGCTCGCCGGGACTCCCGCCTTCCTCATCCACAACCCCGCCGAGGTTCTGGTGGCCCGGCCGGTGGGGGCGGTGCCGGCGCGCCGCGTCGAGGAGCCCATCGGCCGGCGCGGCGCGGCCAAGGCTGGACGTCCGCCGCCAACGGCCGCAGAATCCGGCGGATACCGACAACGGGTGCCGCCATGGACAGTTACGACGCCGTCCCCTACGAAAGTACCCCCCTCACCGACACCCACCCCGGGCACCTGGCGATCATCGGCCGGCTGTTCGGGCTGGAGACCGCCGACCCCGACCGCTGCCGGGTGCTGGAGCTGGGCTGCGCCTCGGGCGGCAACCTGGTTCCGCTGGCCTGGAACCTGCCGGAGAGCACCTTCCTCGGCCTCGAGCTCTCCGCCCGCCAGGCCGCCGAGGGGGCGGAGTCGGTCCGCGCCCTCGGGCTGGGCAACATCGAGATCCGGCAGGGCGACATCCTGACCTTCGACGCCGGGGCGGATCGCTTCGACTACATCATCGCCCACGGGGTCTACTCGTGGGTGCCGGAGCCGGTGCGCGAGCGGCTGCTGGCACTGTGCGGGGAGCTCCTGGCGCCCGGCGGCGTGGCCTACATCAGCTACAACACCCTTCCCGGCTGGCGCATGAAGGGGATGCTGAGGGACATGCTGCTGCACCATGTGCGGGGGGTGGACGATCCCGCCCTGCGGCTGCAGGGCGCCCACGATCTGCTGGCATTCCTGGACGCGGCGACGACCGGCCTGGAGGCGCTGAGCGCGCGCTTCCTGCGCGAGGAGATCGCGCACCTGCGCACGGCCCATCCGAGCTATCTCTACCACGAGTACCTCGAAACCTTCAACGAGCCGCAGCTGTTCTCCACCTTCATCGCGCGGGCCGCGCGGCACGGGCTGCAGTACCTGGCCGACGCGGAGCTGCACACCCTCTTCCCCACCACCCTCGGCGAGCGGGCGGCGGAGCTGCTGGAGGGCTTCGCGGAGCTGGAGGAGCAGGAGCAGTACATGGACTTCATCCGCAGCCGCAGCTTCCGCAAGAGCCTGCTGTGCCGCGCGGACGCGCCCCTCATCCGCGAGCTGGGCCTGGAGCAGCTGGACGGATTCGCCTTCCACGCCGACCTCGCGCCACCGCGCAAGCTCGACCTGCGCCGGGCCAAGGAGCAGTCGTTCACCACCCCCGGCGGCGAGCGCTTCGGCGCCTCCCACCCCCTGACCAAGGCGGCGCTGGCCCACCTCGGCGCGGTGCACCCGGACAGCGTGGCGCTGCCCGCGCTGCTGTCCGCCGCCCGGACCCTGGCGGCCCGCGACGGTGACGCGCGCCTTGCCGCCCAGGACGAGCACCTGGCCGGCGAACTGTTCAGTCTCCTCGCCCACGGCGCGGTGCGGGCCGAACCGCGGGCGCGCCGGTTCCCGCGCACGGTCCCCGCCCGTCCCGCGGCGACGGCGCTGGCCCGGCTCCAGGCCGCCGCCGGCGCACACCTCC
>JAQVKR010000305.1 GCA_028694565.1 Gammaproteobacteria bacterium
CGCCGGCTCGGCCACCGGCTCCAGCCGGGCCGCGCCGCGGATGTGCGCCACGAGCCGCGGCGCGGCGGGAGCAGGGAACGGCGTTTCCGGCAGGGCCGCGATGAGCGGGCTGGGCCGCAGCTCCCGGTCGCCGTCGAGCCGCGGGCTGGAGAGGACGATCTCGGGAGCGCTGGCCCGGAGCCGGTCCAGGGTGCGGGCGGCATAGGCCAGCTCGCGCTCGGCGGAGGCGCGGGGCAGCCCCAGCCGCCGCTGCAGGCCGTAGGGCAGGAAGGGATTGGGCCGGACCGGGGCCGGCCACGCCTCGTCGTGCAGCCCCAGCACCCAGAGGGCGTCGAAGCGGGCGCCGCCGGACTCCAGCACGCCCAGCACCTGCACCGGCGCCGTATCGCCCTCGGGCTGGAAGGCGCTCTCGGCGGCCAGGCGGCGCAGGCGCGCCATGGCCGCTCCCGGCCCCAGCTGCCGTTGTTCCACCAGCTCCACGGCGGCGAAACGCTCCAGCAGGCCGCGCCAGGCGCCGAGCACCTGGTACTCGGCGCTGTCCAGGGCCCGCTCTCCCGGCCAGCCGGCCAGTTCCAGGAGCCGGCTGAAGTGTTCGGCCCAGCCGCCGGCGGTGCGCGGCGGCGTCTCGCGGCGGGACGCCTCCCGCGCCCGGGCGAGCGACGCCGCCAGGGCGGGACTGCTCCATGGCCGGGGCCGGCCCTCGGCGTCCACGGACCCGGCCAGCCCCAGCAGCCGCCGGAGCGTGACCGTCAGCTCGCCGTCCTCGCGCAGGCGGGCATCCAGCAGTGCCCGCGCCGGCAGCTCTTCCGGCTCCCCCAGATAGGGGGAGCGCAGCAGCTGTCCGACCCGCTCCAGCGGTTGGGGCCCGCGCAGCAGCTCCAGCACGCCCAGGGCGGCGCTCACCAGCGGCTGGTCCAGCAGCGGCGCGCCCAGGGAGAGATTGAACGGACGCGGATCCGCCCCCGCGCCGGGCAGCAGCGCCCCCGGGCGCAGGGCGTCGTCGAAGCAGCGGGCGATGCGGGTGCGCTGCCCGGCGAGATCGGGCACCACCACCCCGATGCGGGCCTCCGGCTGCCGCTCAAGACACGCGCGGACCCAGGCCGCGCACGCCTCGGCCTCGGCCTCGGCATCGGTGAAGGCGTGGCGCACACAGTGCCCCGGGGCCTCTTCCGCCCGTGTCTCGACCCGCTCTGTACCGAGGCTGCCTAGCTGTTCGAGAAACGCCCCCTGCTGGGGCGTCAGCTCGTCGAAGCCGGCCAGCAGCAGGCGTCGCGGCAGCAGCCAGGGCGCCTGCGCCAGCCGCCGCGCGAGGAGATCGGGAAGCCGGGCGGCGTCCACCCAGCCCTCGTGCGCGCAGCGCGCCTGGTAGCGCCCGGCCCAGTCGCTGAAGGCGCGGCCATCATCGTTCAGGGGATCGTGCCCGGCGAGGGGAATCCGCCAGCCATGGAGCAGCCGCCAGGCTTCGGCCGTGAGCCGCGCCGCCTGTGGAACCTGCAGCAGCGCCCCGCCCGGCAGCGCGTCGCGAGCGGCGCCGATGACCTGCTCCCACACGGCCTGCTCCTGGACCGGATCCAGCACGACGGCGGGATGCGCGTCCACACCCATGAGCCCTTCCCACAAACGGGCGAGCCAGGCGTTCCAGGGGAGGATGTCCGGAGATTCCCAGGCCGTGTCGCCGAGCTCGGTGCGGCGGCGCGCGTCATGGGCCCGCAGCAGATTGCGGGCAAGCCGCCGGTTGGCGGTGACGACGGTGGTGTCCGGAGGAAGTTGTGCGAGCAGTGCGTCCATGGGGTGCCGGCGCAGCTTACCCCGGATGCCCCGGGGAGGCTACCGGAGCGCGGTCCGCCGCCGGCCCGCGCCGGGGTGTGGTCCGTCCGCGGACCGGGTCGCTGGGAGGGGGGAGGCCACCCGCCCGGCCGGGCCGGGCGGGACGATCGGCCGGGTCAGGCCGCGCTGGCGAGGAACTGCTCCAGCAGGCGATGCTGGGCCTCGGCCTCGTCATGCACCTCGGTATCTCCCTGGGCGATCTTCTGGCAGGTGCGGGCCATGCGCGCGAACATGGCCGCATCCCAGGCGGCGTTCTTGGCCTGGGCGCTGCGCGAGGGGGGAACGGAACAGTCGGCGGCGGCGGTGGCCACGAAATGAGCGGCCTGGGCATGCCAGTCGGTATCCCGCCAGCAGGCGGTGTAGCTCTCCACCGCGGCGGTCTTGGCGTCGCGGTTGACGCCGTCGAGCTCGGTCTCCTGGGCGTCGGGCTTGCGCGCCACCTCGACGGCCCGGCGCACCCTCGAGTCGTCGCTGAGATCCAGCACCCGCTCAACGAACATCGCGCCTAACACCCGTTTCTGAACCGCCGAGAGCTTCTCCAGGGCCTGTTTGAATTCCTGGTCGCTGCTGATGGACGCCATTTTGCCTCCCTTAGAGGAAACTCCTGTCTGAGCCGTTGTCCGGCCGCCGCCCCGTCGACGGCGGCCGCCGCCGGCGCTGCCCCACCCTTTGTCTAGCACGCGCCCCCCGGGCGGTCAAATGAGGCTCGCATCGATTCGGCCCGGAACGGAATCCTTCACCCGTTCCGCTGCCTGCGGAACCCGCGGATGCGGGCTCAGACGGGTTCGGGGCCGGTGGCGACGGGACGCCCGGGGTCGCGGATCCACTCGCTCCAGGATCCCGGGTAGAGGAGCGATCCGGTCAGCCCGGCGAGCTCCATGGCCAGCAGGTTGTGGCAGGCGTTGACCCCCGAGCCGCAGCTGTGGACCACCTGCGCGGGGAGCGCCCCGCCCAGCCGGGCCCGGAACCGCTCGGCCAGGCGCCCGGGCGGCAGGAAGCGGCCGTCGGCATCGAGATTGCCGGCGAAGGGGATGTTCAGGGCGCCGGGCACGTGGCCGGCCACCGGGTCGATGGGCTCCATCTCGCCGCGGTAGCGTTCCGCCGCGCGGGCGTCCACCAGGACGTAGCGCCCCGTTCCCAGCGCGGCGGCCAGCTCGGCGGTGCCCACCCATGCCTGCCGATCGGGTTGCGCCTCGAAGCGCCGCGACCCGGGCGGGGGCACCGCCGCGGTCAGCGGCCGCCCCTCCGCCAGCCAGGCGGGCAGGCCGCCGTCGAGAACCGCCACCGGCCGGTGGCCCAGCCAGCGCAGCAGCCACCAGAGGCGGACCGCGAAACCGCCGCCGGCATCGTCGTAGACCACCACCTGGCTGTCCGCATCCACCCCCCATTCGCCCAGCCGGGCGGCTAGGGCCTGCGGATCCGGGAGCGGGTGGCGCCCCGTGCCGGGCGTCGACGGCGAGGAGAGATCCTCGTCCAGGTGGGCGTAATGGGCGCCGGGGATGTGTCCCTGCCGATACAGGCGCCGGCCCAGCCCGGGATCGGCGAGCGAGAAGCGGCAGTCGAACAGGATCCAGCCGGGATCATCGATGTGCGCCGCCAGGGTCCGGCTGTCCACCAGGTGCTCAAAGGCCATGGCAGTCTCCGCAAGGTGGGCGGAACACATGGAGCCGTTCGGTGGGGGGGCGGGGCGCATCCGCCGGGGCGGCGGGAAGGAGCGGCGGCCTATTCCGCGTCGAACTGGAGCGACCCCATCTCCTCCTCGTCGAGCAGGCGCTGGCGGGTCATGCGCCAGTTCCCGTCCTCCTCGCGGGTGATCTCCATCTCCAGCCCCATGGTGTTGACCGATGCGTCGCTGGCGCGCACGGTCTCGACGGTGGCGAACACGATGCGCCCGGCGTCGTGCTCCCGCAGCACCAGTCCGTTGTAGTCCACGTGATCGAGGATGCCCTCGTCGAACTCGTGCTTGCACTGCCGCGCCCATTCCTCGTAGCCGATGGCATCGAAGCCCGGCAGACCCTTGATGCTCGCCTGCTCGGAGATCAGCGCCATGTGCGCGGCAAAGTCCTTGGCATTGACCGAAGCGGCGAACTCATCGAGGAATCGCGCCGCTATGCTACTGTCACTGTCCATCCACCAGCTCCACGGGATCCAGAGGTCGTTTATACCGCCCATGCAGCCAGCAAGGCAAGATTGCCGGCGCGGCCCCGCGGCGGACGACCGAACCCCGTTTCACCACGAGGAACACGGAGGGCGCGAAGGGCACGAATAAAAGGCCGCCCAACCGCCGCTCGGGCGGGCCCGCCACGGTGGTTCCATTTGGGCGGAGGGCCGGATTCCGGCCCCGGCGCAAGACCGACCGG
>JAQVKR010000306.1 GCA_028694565.1 Gammaproteobacteria bacterium
TGAAGGTTGCTGGAGAAGGCTCTGTGGACAAGGGTAAAGCAGGCGGGCGGTCCGTGTCCGCTCAGTGCGCCTGCCGGGGGAAGGAGCTGCCGGTTCAGCCCTCCGCCCTTGTCCGTCATCCCTTATCCATTCATTCCTGGACGCTGCCGGGAATCACCGGGGTGGCGCTGCGCACGCCGGCGTTCTGGCCGCGGTGGCGCAGCAGGTGATCCATCAGCACGATGGCCATCATCGCCTCGGCGATGGGGGTGGCGCGGATGCCGACGCAGGGGTCGTGGCGCCCCTCGGTGACCACCTCGACGGGCGCCCCTTCCCGGTTCACGCTGCGCCCGGGCAGGCGCAGGCTCGAGGTGGGCTTCAGGGCGAGGGAGGCGACGATGTCCTGGCCGGAGGAGATGCCGCCGAGCACGCCGCCGGCATGGTTGCTCAGGAACCCCTGCGGCGTCATCTCGTCGCGGTGCTCGGTCCCCTTCTGCTCCACGCAGGCGAACCCGGCGCCAATCTCCACCCCCTTGACCGCGTTGATGGACATCAGCGCGTGGGCGAGATCGGCGTCCAGGCGATCGAACACGGGCTCGCCCAGCCCCGGCGGCACGCCGGTGGCCACCACGTTCACCCGGGCGCCGATGGAGTTGCCCTCCTTGCGCAGGGCGTCCATGTAGGCCTCCAGCTCCGGAACCCGCTCCGGGTCCGGGCAGAAGAAGGGATTGGTCTCCACCGCGTCCCAGTCGCGCAGCGCCAGGGGAATCGGCCCCAGCTGGGCCAGGTAGCCGTGGATCTGGATGCCGCAGCAGTCCCACAGGTACTTCTTGGCGATGCCGCCGGCGGCCACCCGCATGGCGGTCTCGCGGGCCGAGGAGCGCCCGCCGCCGCGGTAGTCGCGCAGCCCGTATTTCTGCTGGTAGGTGTAATCGGCATGGCCCGGGCGGAACCGGTCCATGATGGTGCCGTAGTCCTTGGAGCGCTGGTCGGTGTTCTCGATCAGCAGCCCGATGGGCGTGCCGGTGGTGCGTCCCTCGAACACCCCGGAGAGGATGCGCACCCGGTCCGCCTCCCGGCGCTGGGTGGTGTGGCGCGAGGTGCCGGGCCGGCGGCGATCGAGATCCCGCTGCAGATCCGTCTCGCTGAGCTCCAGCCCCGGCGGGCAGCCGTCCACGACGGCGCCCAGCGCAGGGCCGTGGCTCTCGCCGAAGGTGGTGACGGTAAACAGCTTTCCGTATGTGTTTCCTGACATGGGGCGTTATTGTAGCGGGATTCGGAGAACTTCCCAGCCTCTTTCTGCGCTACCCCGGCGCATCGGAGCGGCCGTGCAGGCACATCATGGTGGCCAGCATCACCGCCACGGTCTTCTCCCCGGTCTCCGCGAACGCCGCCACCTCGGCCCGCACCACGCTCAGGTTGCGCCCGGCCCGCTCCACCCGGCCGCGGGCGGCGAACCGCTCGCCCCGGGCGGGCGAGAGGAGGTTCAGCTTGTACTCCACCGTGAGCACCGAGCTGTCCACCGGCATCAGCGAATAGGCGGCATAGCCGGCGGCGGTGTCGGCCAGGGTCCCCACCACGCCGCCGTGCAGGAAACCGTGCTGCTGTCCGAGGGCCGGCCGGTAGTCGAGCCGGATCTCGCAGAAGCCGGGCGCCACCTCCGCCAGCCGCGCACCCAGGGTATTCATGAAGGCCTGGCGCTCAAAGCTCCGCTCCACCCGCTGCCGGTAGGCGGGATCGGGGGGTGTGAATCCCGTCATGGGAGACCTCCGTGCGAACCGTCCATACGGAAGCGTATGTTTTGCGCCGGACCCCGTCAATACGCTACCGTACGGCCATGACCCGGACACCCTCCGAGACCCGCACCCCGCGGGGCCGCGAAGCCTGGCTGGAAGCCGCCCTGGACACCCTCGCCGAGGTTGGCGTGGATGGACTGCGGGTGGAGGCGCTGGCCAAGCGGCTGGGGCTCACCAAGGGCAGCTTCTACTGGCACTTCCGCGACCGCCCCTCCCTTCTGATCGAACTGCTGGAGCGCTGGCGGGAGGGACGCATGGACGCCATCCACCGCCATGCCGGAAACGGGGCGGCGACACCCCGGGAGCGCCTTCTCGGTCTGCTGTCCCGTTACGAGGGGCGGGGAAACCCCCACGGCATGGCCATCGAGCTGGCCGTGCGCGAGTGGGCCCGGCGGGATGCGGATGCCGCGGCGGTGGTCGCGGCGGTCGACGCCGAACGCCTCGCCGTGGTGGGGGGGCTGTTCGGGGAGTTGGGACACGGGACCGGCGAGGCCCGGACCCGGGCCTACCTGTTCTACGCCTACGTCTTCGGCCAGAGCCTGCTCGCCCCCGCCGCGGCCGGGAGCCACGATGCCCTGCGGGAAAGCGCCGCGGCACTGCTCACCGAGCCGCCCTGACTCCCCGCGGCGGTAGCGCCATACCGGCTCACCGCCAAGGCGCCGTGTATCAGTGGGCCGGATTCATCCGGCCGAACCGTGCGCCGAACCCCGGCGCCCCCGTGCAGATGAATCCGCGCCTGCGGTCCCGTCGGACCACCCCGGCCGTAGGGCCGGATTCATCCGGCCAGGCGGAGTGCCGAACCCCGGCTCTCCCGTGCAGATGAATCTGCACCTACGAACCCGCCGGACCGCCCCGGCCGTGGGGCCGGATTCATCCGGCCGGGCGGAGCGCCGAACCCCGGCGCCCCCGTGCAGATGAATCCGCGCCTGCGGTCCCGTCGGACCGCCCCGGCCGTAGGGCCGGATTCATCCGGCCGGGCGAAGTGCCGAACCCAGCCTCCCCGTGCAGATGAATCTGCGCCTGCGGTCCCGTCGGACCGCCCCGGCCGTAGGGCCGGATTCATCCGGCCGGGCGGAGCGCCGAACCCCGGCTTCCCCGTGCAGATGAATCCGCGCTTGCGGACTGTCCCTTGTCCGTCACCCGTTTATCACCGGGTTCAGATCACCTTGGAGAAGCGCCGCTGCTTCTGCTCGCGCAGATAGCGGTCGAAGGTCATGCAGATGTTGCGGATCAGGAGCCGGCCGGCGGGCTGCACGGTGATGCCGTCGGCGGCCAGGCGCACCAGGCCGTCGGCCTCCAGGCTCTCCAGCTCCTTCAGCTCGGTGGCGAAGTAGTCGGCGAAGCGGATGCCGTGGCGTGACTCCAGGTCGGCGAAGCGCAGCTGGAAGTGGCAGATGAGGCGGGTGATGACGTCGCGGCGGAGCAGATCGTCGGCGTTCAGCTCCACGCCGCGGAACACGGCCAGACGGCCGGCGTCGAGCGCGGCGTAGTACTCCTCCAGCCCCTTGAGATTCTGGCCGTAGGTATTGCCCACCATGCCGATGGAGGTGGCGCCGAGGCCGACGAGATCGCACTCGGCGTGGGTGGAGTAGCCCTGGAAGTTGCGGTACAGGGTGCCGTCGCGCTGGGCCACCGCCAGCTCGTCGTCGGGGCGGGCGAAGTGGTCCATGCCGATGTAGACGTAGCCGGCCTGGATCAGCCGCTCGATGGTGTGCTGGAGGATGTCCAGCTTCTCCGCCGGCGAGGGCAGCTCCCCGGCGTTGATGCGCCGCTGGGGCATGAACATCTCCGGCAGGTGGGCGTAGTTGAACACCGACAGCCGGTCCGGGGCCACCTCGATGATCTTCTCCAGGGTACGGCCGAAGCTCTCCACGGTCTGGAACGGCAGGCCGTAGATGAGATCGATGCTGATGGACTTGAAGCCCCGGCGGCGGGCCTCCTCCAGCACCATGAAGGTCTCGGCTTCCGACTGGATGCGGTTGACCGCCTGCTGCACCCGCTGCTCGAAGTCCTGCACCCCCAGGCTCATGCGGTTGAAACCGATGTCCCGCAGCAGCGCGATGGTCTCCGCGGTGGCCTCGCGCGGGTCGATCTCGATGGAGTACTCGCCGGTGTCGTCGTCGCGCAGGGTGAAGTGCTCGCCGGTGACCCGCATCAGCTCGCGCATCTGGTCGTGGGCGATGAAGGTGGGCGTGCCGCCGCCCCAGTGCAGCTGGTCCACGGGCCGGGAGCGGTCGAACAGCGCCCCCTGCAGCTCGATTTCCCGGTGCAGGCGATCGAGGTAGGGCTGGGCCTTGGCGCGGTCCTTGGTCACCACCTTGTTGTAGGCGCAGTAGAAGCAGACCGTGTCGCAGAACGGAATGTGGAAGTAGAGCGACAGGGGCCGGGGCCCGGCCTCGCGGTTGGG
>JAQVKR010000307.1 GCA_028694565.1 Gammaproteobacteria bacterium
GGCGCGGTTCTGGGGCAGCACCTTGGCCATGATTTCGCCCGTACCCCGCTCCCGGCAGTAGCGCACCATCTTCGCCAGCAGGTCGCGCCCCAATCCATCTCCCTTCTGATCCGAGCGGACCATGATGCCGAATTCCGCGCTCTGGTTGTCGGGATCGGTGATGGTGCGCACCACGCCCAGGGTCTCCGGCTTGCCGTTGGCGTCGGATGCGGTGGCGATGAAGGCCATTTCGCGGTCGTAGTCGATCTGGGTCAGGCGCGCCATCTCCGTGTGGGGCAGGCTGCGGATGGAGCGGAAAAAGCGGAAGTAGATGTCCTCGGGGGTGAGCTGGCCGAAGAAGGCGTAGTGGGCCGGTTCGTCCTCCGGGCGGATGGGGCGCAGAATCACCTGGCGCCCGGAGCGCAGGGTGGTGCACTCCTCGAGCTCCTGGGGGTAGGGACGGATGGCGAGCCGGGCCGCGCCGGCGACGGTGGCCGGGGCGATGCGCATGCGCGCATCCAGCGCCAGCACTCCCTGGTGGTCGGCGAACAGCGGATTGATGTCCAGCTCCACCACCTCGGGCAGATCGGTGATGAGCTGGGAGACCTTGATGATGGCCATCTTCAGCGCGTCGAGATCCGCGGCCGAGCGTCCGCGATAGCCCTCCAGCAGCTTGGAGATACGGGTGCGGGATATCAGCTCGCCGGCCAGGCCCATGTTCAGCGGGGGCAGCGCCACCGCCCGGTCGCCGATGACCTCCACCGCCACGCCGCCGTGACCGAACAGGATGACGGGGCCGAAGATGCTGTCGTCGGTGGCGCCGATGATGACCTCGTGCGCGCCGGGACGGCGCGCCATGTTCTGCACCGTGAAGGCGATGTCGAGCTCGGGGTAGAGCTCCCGCACGCGCTTGATCATGCCCTCGGCGGCCTTGCGCACCTCACCGGGCGTGTCGAGGTCCAGCACCACCCCGCCCACGTCCGACTTGTGGACGATCTCGTGGTTCAGCACCTTCAGCGCCACGGGAAAGCCGATGGCCTCGGCGATGGCGACCGCCTCGTCCACGTTCTTCGCGATGCGGGTGTCGACGATCGGCACGCCGTAGGCGGCCAGGACCTCCTTGGCCTCGGGTTCGGTGAGCACGGTGCGCCCGGCGTCCAGGGCTTCACGGATGATGTGCTGCGCGGTCTCGGTATCGGGGGTGAATCCCTCCGGGATGGAGGGCGGCGTCTCCATCAGCAGTTCCTGGTTGCGCTTGTAGCGCACCATGTGCATGAAGGCCCGCACCGCCATGTCGGGGGTCTCGTAGGTGGGTATCCCGGCGCGGGCGAAGAGGCGGCGGGCCTTCTCGGCGGTGTTGTGCCCCAGCCAGCTGGTGAGCACGTTGCGGCGCGAGCCGCGCACCACCTGGGCCACGGCGCGGGCCGACTCCTCGCCGGCCGCCACGGCGGTGGGCACGTGCATCACCAGCAGCGCGTCCACGTTGGGATCCTGGAGCAGGATGCGGGTGGCCTCGCGGAAACGCTCGGGCGGGGCGTCGCCGATGATGTCCACGGGATTGCCGTGGGACCAGGTCTCGGGCAGCAGCTCGTCCAGCGACTGCAGCGTCTCCCGGGCGAGCTCGGCCATCCGGCCGCCCATGGTGATGAGCGCGTCGGTGGCCATGACGCCCGGTCCGCCGCCGTTGGTGAGGATGGCGAGCCGATCCCCCTTCAGCGGCTGCATCCGGGCCAGGGTCTCCACCGCGTCGAACAGCTCCGCCACCGTGTACACCCGCAGCATGCCCGCGCGTTGGAGGGCGGCGTCGTAGACGTGATCGGCCCCGGCCAGCGCCCCGGTATGGGAGGCCGCCGCCTGGGCGCCCTCGGGCACGCGGCCGGACTTGATGGCCAGCACCGGCTTGTTGCGGGCGGCGGCCCGGGCCGCCGAGATGAACTTGCGCGCGTCGCGGACCGATTCGATGTAGAGGAGGATTGCCCGGGTGCTGGGGTCGCTCGCCAGGTAGTCGAGCACGTCGCCGAAGTCCACGTCCGCCGCGTCGCCCAGGGAGATGAAGTGGGAGAAGCCGATGTTGTGGGCCTGCGACCAGTCCAGGACCGCCGTGCACAGGGCGCCGGACTGGGAAACGAAGGCGACCTTCCCCGGCGGCGGCTGGACATGGGCGAAGCTCGCGTTCAACCCCAGCCCGGGCACCAGCATGCCCAGGCAGTTCGGCCCGAGGATGCGCAGCCCGTGGGGGCGCGCGGCCTCGAGCGCCGCCTGGCTTAGGGTGCGGCCCTGTTCGTCGCGGTGCTGCGCCATCCCGGCGCTGAGCACCACGGCGGCACGGGTGCCCCGCTGGCCCAGCTTGCCGATCAGCTCGGGGACCGTATGGTCCGGGGTGGCGATGATGGCCAGATCGGGGGCCAGCGGCAGGGCGGCCACGTCGGGATAGGCCAGTACGCCGGATACCGCCTCGTACTTGGGGTTGACCGGCATCACCGGTCCCTTGAAGCCGCCCATGAGCAGGTTCTGCATCACCAGGTTGCCGATGCTGTGCTCCCGGGTGGATGCGCCGATGACGGCGACCGAGCGCGACTTGAAGAGGGAGTCGAGGTTGCGGACGCTCATGGCGGCTGGGGTCCTGGCGATGTCTGTGCGAACGTGGGGCAGGTTCGGATTGTGCGCTGCAAAAACAATTATAACGCGCCTATCCGCCAGGGACAGTCCGGCTGGCCGTCCGGAGCCGCAGATGCCGGGCATCCGGCGGCGGGGGCGATTGCAGCAAAGTGTAGTTCAGTGGGCCGCGCGCGCTCCGCGCGGCCGCGCGGACTCCCGGGCCCGGAAGTCGCCAGGACGGGTTTTCGCGCGGCGGCCCGGGTATGGGAAGATCTCCCACTCCGGGTTCGCGCCGAGGCAAGGCCGCCCGGCCGGGAGCGCTGCCGATATCCACGCCCAATGGTGTCCTTATGATTCCCCTCCACGACGACAATCCCACCCGGAGCCGGCCGGTCGTCACGGTCGCGATCATCGTCGCCTGCATGCTGGCCTTCCTCTGGCAGTGGAGCCATGGGCCGGAGGCCCAGCGGGCCATCATCTATGCCTTCGGCGTGATACCGGCGACCCTGTTCGGTGAGCGGCACCTGCCCCCGGAGCTGGCCCTGATCCCCCCGGGCGCCACCGTGTTCACCTCGCTGTTCCTCCACGGCGACTGGTTGCACCTGCTCGGAAACATGCTCTTCCTCTGGATCTTCGGCAACAATGTGGAGGACGCCATGGGGCACGGGCGCTTCATCGTCTTCTACCTGATCTGCGGTGTCGCGGCGGCCCTGGCCCAGGCGCTGCCCGACACCGGATCGGTGATTCCCATGGTGGGGGCGAGCGGGTCCATCTCCGGCGTCCTGGGCGCCTACCTGCTGCTCTTTCCCCGCGCCCGGATCCTGGTGCTGGTGCCCATCGGCTTCATCCTGCAGGTGTTGCGCCTGCCGGCGGTGGTGGTGCTGGGCTTCTGGTTCCTGCTGCAGCTGATCAGCACCCTGACGGCCGAGCCGGGGCAGGGCGGGGTGGCGTTCGCGGCCCATGCCGGCGGGTTCCTGACCGGCCTGGCGCTGGTGCCGCTGTTCCGCCGCCGCGGCGTCCCGCTCCTCGCCCCGCCCCGCGATCGGCGGCGCTGAAAGAACTGCTACGAAAAGTATCTCACCACGAAGGCACGAAGGGCACGAAGAAAAGGCGGAATGACAATTGACCGCAGATTTCGCTGATTAACACAGATTTTTTGTGCCCGGATGATGGTTGCGCGAATGACCATGGCAGCCAGTTCCCAGCCGATGGCACTTTCAACCTTAACACCGCAACCAGGGTTGTCAGCGTGCAATCCGGTGGTGGACGATAAAAATCAACGTAAATCAGCGAAATCTGCGGTCAAATCTTTTCGTCCTTGTTCTCTTCGTGTCCATCGTGCCTTCGTGGTGAGATAAAGCTTTTCAACAGACAGTCGCCGGAGCGGCACCCGGCGGTTATCCTGTGCATCCCGAAGCGAGAACGAGCGGAGAGGTGGAGATGGCGACGAAACAGTTCGGCGGCACGGGACTGCTGCTGCGTTTCCTGGTGGGCCTGGTGCTGGTGTTCGCCAGCTACAATCCCGAGCAGTGGTCGTACTGGCACTGGGCGCTGGCGAACCTGCCCGAGTTCAGCGTGCTGAAG
>JAQVKR010000308.1 GCA_028694565.1 Gammaproteobacteria bacterium
AGGCGCTGGCCAGCTGGGGATAGAGCAGCGCCGGGCGCAGGTTGGCGAACAGGCCGAGCCCCGCGCGCAGGCCGAGCAGTCCCTTCTCCGGGCGGATGGAGATGTCCAGCGGCTCCCACTTGGGGCCGCCCACGGCCCCGAGCAGCACCGCGTCGGCCTCCCGCGCCAGCTGCAGGGTCTCCTCCGGCAGGGGCCCGCCGGTGGCGTCGATGGCCGCGCCGCCCACCAGGGCGGTCTCGGTCTCCACCGCCAGGCCGTAGTCGTTCCGCAGGGCCTGCAGGACCTTCACGGCCTCGGCCACGATTTCGATGCCGATGCCGTCACCGGGAAGCAGCAGTACGTTCTTCGTCATTCCTGGAACCTCTGAATTCTGATTTTAACGCCAAGGCGCCAAGTCACGAAGACGCCAAGGTTAATAACATTCAAAGACAATGGCTTATGCGCATCTTATAAAGCTGTTACTGACTTTGTGTTCTTTGCGCCTTCGCGTCTTTGCGTTCAATCACTGTTCACCCGAACAGCCAGGGTACGCGCTTCCGGTATTCGACCTCGAAGGCGCGGATTTCGTCCACGTGCTGGAGGGTGAGGCCGATGTCGTCCAGGCCGTTGAGCAGGCAGTGCCTGCGGAAGGGATCCACCTCGAAGGCAACCACCTCGCCCGCCGGCGTGGTCAGGGTCTGCGCCTCGAGATCCACCGCCAGGCGGTAGCCGGGCTCCGCCTCCACCTCCCGGAACAGCCGCTCCACCGTGGCGGCATCCAGCACGATGGGCAGAATCCCGTTCTTGAAGCAGTTGTTGAAGAAGATGTCGGCGAAGCTCGGCGCGATGATGACCCGGAAGCCGTAGTCCTCCAGCGCCCAGGGCGCGTGCTCGCGGCTGGAGCCGCAGCCGAAGTTGTCGCGCGCCAGGAGGATGCGCGCCCCCTCGTAGCGGGGCTGGTTGAGGATGAAGTCCGGGTTGAGGGGCCGCTCGCTGCAGTCCATGCCCGGCTCGCCGTGGTCCAGGTAGCGCCACTCGTCGAACAGGTTGGGGCCGAAGCCGGTGCGCTGGATGGACTTCAGGAACTGCTTCGGGATGATGGCGTCGGTGTCCACGTTGGCGCGATCGAGCGGCGCCACCAGACCGTTGAATTTCTCGAAGGGTTTCATCTTGATACCTCTCAAAATTCCCGCACGTCGACGAAATGGCCGGCGATCGCCGCGGCCGCGGCCATGGCCGGGCTCACCAGGTGGGTGCGGCCGCCCTGCCCCTGCCGGCCCTCGAAGTTGCGGTTCGAGGTGGAGGCGCAGCGCTCGCCCGGCTCCAGCCGATCGGCGTTCATCGCCAGGCACATGGAGCAGCCGGGCTCGCGCCACTCGAAGCCGGCCTCGATGAAGATCCGGTCCAGGCCCTCGGACTCCGCCTGCTGCTTCACCAGCCCCGATCCCGGCACCACCATGGCCAGCTTGATGGACCCGGCCACCCTGCGGCCCTTGACCACCGCCGCGGCGGCGCGCAGGTCCTCGATGCGGCCGTTGGTGCAGGAGCCGATGAACACCTTGTCCGGACGGATCCCGCTGATGGGCATGTTCGCCGCCAGCCCCATGTAGGCCAGGGCGCGGCGAATCCCCTCGCGCTTCACCGGATCGGCTTCGGCCTCCGGGTCCGGGACGCCGGCATCCACCGGCAGGACCATTTCCGGCGAGGTTCCCCAGGTGACCTGGGGCATAATGGCCGCCGCATCGAGCGCCACCACCCGGTCGAACACGGCGTCGTCGTCGCTGCGCAGCTCCCGCCAGGCCGCCACCGCCTGCTCCCACTGCTCGGCCCGGGGCGCGAACGGCCGGCCCTCGACGTAGGCGAAGGTCTTCTCGTCCGGCGCCACCATGCCGGCCCGGGCGCCCGCCTCGATGGCCATGTTGCAGACCGTCATGCGGCCCTCCATGGAGAGGCCCCGGATCGCCTCGCCGCCGAACTCGATGGCGTAGCCGGTCCCGCCGGCGGTTCCGATCCTGCCGATGATGGCCAGGATGAGGTCCTTGGCGGTGATGCCGGAGGGCAGCTCACCGTCCACCCGCACCAGCATGTTCCTGCTCTTCTTCTGCACCAGGCACTGGGTGGCGAGCACGTGCTCCACCTCGGAGGTGCCGATGCCGAAGGCCAGCGCGCCGAAGGCCCCGTGAGTGGCCGTGTGGGAGTCGCCGCAGACCACCGTCATCCCCGGCAGGGTGGCGCCCTGCTCCGGCCCGATGATGTGCACGATGCCCTGGCGCACATCGCCCATGGGAAACTCGGTGATATCGAACTCCCGGCAGTTGCTGTCCAGGGTCTCCACCTGCAGGCGGGAGACGGGGTCGGTGATGCCCTGATCGAGATCCCGGGTGGGGACGTTGTGGTCCGGCACCGCGAGGTTGGCCTGCCTCCGCCAGGGCTTGCGCCCGGCGAGCCGCAGCCCCTCGAAGGCCTGGGGCGAGGTCACCTCGTGCAGCAGCTGCCGATCGATGTAGATGAGGCCGGTGCCGTCCTCGTCCATGCGCACCAGGTGCGCATCCCAGAGTTTGTCATAGAGCGTCTTGCCAGCCATGAACGGTCCTCGCAACGCAATATCGGTTCGGAAAACAGATGCCCAGCTTAGTCACTGGCAATTCATGAATCAAATTCATATTATTCATGGGATAGATTCTTTTAAGGAATAATTAGCCGCGGATTGGCGTTGATTCACATGGATTTCCCGTGCCGCGAGCCCCGCGGTCGCCTGGCGGCAACCCGCCGGAGATCCAATCGGCCAGCCGACAATCCTCGCGGCGCCAGCCACACGCCGGGACTCCGGCCACAGGGCCGGCCGGCGGCGCGCAGGAGCGGTTTCAACCTGGGGCGCCGAACCTGACAGGCGGCGGAAATCAACGCCAATCTGCGCTTGACGACGCGTCTTTTCACTGCAGCAGAACCTTTCGCAGAGGCACGAACCATGGATACAGCGGCGTTGGAGGCGTTTCTGGCGGTGGCGCGGGCGGAGTCGTTCTCGCGGGCGGCGGAGACGCTGCACCTGACCCAGCCGGCGGTGAGCAAGCGCATCGCGGGGCTGGAGTCGGCCCTCGACGCGCGGCTCTTCGATCGCGTCGGGCGGGTGGTGAGCCTCACCGAGGCGGGGCGGGCGCTGCTGCCCCGGGCACGGCGGGTGCTGGACGAGCTGACCGACTGCGCACGGGAGCTGCACAGTCTCTCCGGCCGCGTGGAGGGCACGCTGGCGCTGGCCACCTCCCACCATATCGGGCTGCACCGCCTGCCGCCCGCGCTGCGCAGCTACACCGCGCGCTATCCGGGCGTACACCTCGACCTGCGGTTCATGGCCTCGGAGAGCGCCTTCGCCGCCGTGGCCGAGGGCGAGGTGGAACTGGCCATCGTGACCCTGCCCGAGGACCCGATGGAAATGAGCCCGCTGGAGTCCTTCCCGCTGTGGGACGACCCGCTGGCGCCGGTCGCGGCCGCCGATCATCCGCTGGCGCGGCGCTCCGCCCCGGACCCCGGCGAACTCTCGGCCTACCCCGCCATCCTGCCCGACCCCGGCACCTGGACGCGCCGGCTCATCGACGCCGGGCTTGCCGGAGTGGGCGTCACCGCCCGCACCAGCTTCACCACCAATTATCTCGAGACCATCAAGATGATGGTCAGCGTGGGGCTGGGCTGGAGCGTCCTGCCCGAGTCCATGCTCGGAGCCGGGCTCGCCCCCCTGTCCCTCCCCGGCCTGCGGCTCCTGCGCCACCTCGGCGCCGTCCGCCACCCCGGCCGCACCCCCTCCAACGCCGCCGAGGCCATGATCCGCATCCTCCGGGAAGGACAAGCGCCGAGACAGGATTGACGGGATTCAACCCCGCGCATCCTGTCCGTTCGGCGCTTACACCTCGCTCCACATGCGCAGGAGGTTGACGTAGCTGCGGTCCACCTGGCCGGCGTGCTCCGCCTCCGGGGCATCCCGCAGCAGGGTTTCGCGGGCGCGGGAGAGCTCCCAGAGCAGCTCGCGGCGGGCGGGGTCGCGCACCATGCTCTGCAGCCAGGTGATCATCACCAGCCGCTCGCCCCGGGTCACCTCGGCCACCCGGTGGATGCTCGAGGAGGGGTAGACCACCACGTCACCGGCCGGCAGCTTCACCCGCTGATCACCGAAGGGCGTGCGGAT
>JAQVKR010000309.1 GCA_028694565.1 Gammaproteobacteria bacterium
GGCTCGCGAAAGCGGGCTTTGAAAGGCTTGAGCCGTATGAGGGGAAACTCTCACGTACGGTTCTTAGGGGGGGATGGGTCAGCAATGGCCTGTCCCTACCCGACTTCTTGCTGTGGCGGATCATGCCCCGGCGGATGGTGGAGGACGGCTTCCGGCCCAACGGTCGCGGCAGCCTCGGCTCGGCGGCCATGGCGTTCATGCGCACCCATGGGGTGCTCAAGGACATCTACAGGGAGTCGGAGGGTGAGGCGCACCGTACCGCCCGCGGCAAGCGGGTGACGGTGCGCACCGTCAAGGGGCCGGGTTTCGGGCCCCAGGGCATCGCCCGCTACGTCCTGCCCTTCACCGTGTTCCTGAAGCTCAGGGACATCGGCGAGGGCATCCTGCCGCGCTACGACGAGCGCTACGTCGAGGTGCCCATGACGCCGGAGCAGGCGAACCGGTATCGCAATCTGGAGGCGACGCTGACCGCGGAGCTGAAGGAGGCCCTGCGCAAGGGGGACAACAGTCTTCTCGGCGTGGTGCTCAACACCCTGCTGGCCTGGCCGGACTGCTGCTTCCGGGAGGAGGCGGTGAAGCATCCCCGCACGCGGGCCCTGTTGGCCTTTGCCGGGTCAGTGTTCGGGGAGACTGAGCCTTCACCCAAGGAGGACGCGCTCATCGAGCTCTGCCGCCGGGAGAAGGCCCGGGGCCGGCGAGTGCTGGCCTACACGGTCTATACCGGCACCCGGGACACCACCGCCCGTCTCAGGGCGCTGCTCTCCGCGGCGGGGCTCAAGGTGGGAGTGTTGCGGGCCTCGGTGGACACCGCCCGGCGGGAGGACTGGATCATGGAGCAGGTGGATCGGGGGATTGATGTGCTCATCACCAATCCCGAGCTGGTGAAGACGGGCCTCGACCTCCTGGACTTCCCGACCATCGCCTTCCTCCAGACGGGCTTCAACGTCTACACCCTGCAGCAGGCCGCCCGGCGCTCCTGGCGTATCGGCCAGAAACAGCCGGTGGAGGTGGTCTTCTTCGGTTATGAGGGGACGGCGCAGACCGCCTGCCTCACCCTCATGGCCCAGAAGATCGCCGTCGCCCAGTCCACCTCTGGGGACATGCCGGAGACGGGCCTCGAGGTGCTGAATCCGGACGGGGACAGCATCGAGGTGGAACTGGCGCGGCAACTGGCCGCTTGACCTGGTATTCAGGGCCGCCTTCGGGCGGCCCTCTTTTTTGATAGGGCGGCAGGGCGGGGCGCGCAGCGCGCGAGCCCTGCTAGGCTGCCTCGATCTCCAGGTGCACCCGCCGGCCGAGGGCCGTTGCGATGTTCACCAGTGCATCGAGCGAGAAGCGCGATACACGCCCGCGCAGCAGGTCATTGATGCGCGGCTGGGTGACGCCGCAGTGCTCGGCCGCCTCGGCCTGCTTCCAGTCGTTGGCCTTGATGATCTCGGCGATCTGCCGCATCAGCTCGGCCCGTGCTTGAAGATTGGCGGCCTGCCCGGGGGTATCGGCGACAGCGTCCCACACGCTGCTGAAAGTCTCGACGTTGCTCATTGGGCGCCTCTCATCAGGCCGCTGTATCCGTGTCACGCCCGTCCTGCTATGCCGCCTCGGTCTAGGCGGCATCTTCCCGCAGCGTGCGCACCGGCGGCTGCTCGTGTTGCATGGCCTGCCACAGATCATAGTTGGCCTGCATGGCGAGCCAAGCGCGAGCCGTGCTTGCGCCGGCCTTTTCGAGTCGCACGGCCAGGTCCGGGCTAATGCCGGCCTTGCCGTTCAGCACACGCGACAGCGCGACACGCGACATCGAAAGGCGTTCGGCCGCCTCGGTCACGGACAGACCCAGCGGGGCGATGACTTCCTCTTTGAGGATTTCGCCGGGGTGCGGAGGGTTGTGCATCATGGTTCGGCTCCTCAGTGGTAGTCGTGGTAATCAATCAATTCGACATCAGATCCGGCGAAACGGAATGTGACCCGCCAGTTTCCGTTCACCCATATCGACCAGTGTCCTTTCAAGTCACCCTTGAGCGGGTGCAGCTTGAACGATGGCATGTTCATATCGTCCGGTCCGGCGGCAACCTCCAAAAGTCCGAGGATGTTTCGGAGTTTCTTGGCGTGAGTTGCCTGAATGCCACGTGTCGATCCGTTGCGGTAGAAGGTCTCGAGGCCCTTGTGCCGGAATCCAATGATCATGGATCAAGTGTATCGCGTAACGATACGCGCCGCAAAGAGTCGCTGATGGGTGAGCCACCAGCATATGGTCTCGATCCCTCCGGTAGCGCGGCTTCCAGGTGGTATGCTGTAATAGCTGCTGCGGAATGTTTCCTGCTGTGACTGCTTTCCACATCGTCCCCTTGGGTGCTGTGGAAAGCGGTTTCACCCGTGGCCACTGCGGCATCAGTGGCGCCCTGCCGGCTTCGCGCTGGCATCAGAAGCCTCTCCGGGCCGGGGAGAGAGGCGGGCCTTCGGGTCCCGGCCCTGCGGTCCCTTCCTATAACGACAACGTGTGCTGAAGGTCCGAGGGATCTGCTCCATCCCGCGCCGGCCGTGAACCGGCGCTCTTTCTCTTTCTCCATCATGAGCCTGGTCGTGGCTGGCGGGTCGGCTCGTGGCCTTCCCGGGGTGGGTGCTGAGTTGCGCCGCTCCCGGGAAGGCCATGGGCCTTCGTCCTATCTCGCCGGTCGCCCGTCGCCGGAGAACGGCGGTGCCCCTTTGTGCGGATGACCGCGCCCGGACGATCAGGACCTGCCGCCCCCGGCCACAGGTCGGCAATGCGCAGAAGGCCATACGGGAGGGCTTTCGGGCCATTGCAGGGGCTCATTCCTCATCTGTGTCCGCGCCACAAACTGCCGTCCGCGTACACCGCCAATCCACCACTGTATCCATGTCGAGAGGCCCTCGCTTGGCGAGCGGTCTTTCCGGAAGATTCCATAGGCTTTGGGCTCTCCGGAAAGGCTGTTCAACAGATCTGTGCTCACTATATAGGTGCTGTATGTTGCAGCAGGGTATCGAAAGCCCCAGGAACATCCCAGCTCCTGCATTGTTCCGATAACGATCGGATGCCAGTTCATAGGCTCTGAGAGTCAAGCATAATTACCGCCTGCAATCCGGCACGGTTTCCCCTTCCCGGCACCTCCCCGGTGTCGTGAAATTCTCCCCGCGTCGCCGAGGTCAGGTTCACCTGCGACGGCGCGCCACTCACATCCTCCACATGAAACTTGTTGCGCCCTGCGGGGCGCAACCCTTTTCACTGCGATGGAGCACAGGGACGCAGACGTGCGAGATACCGCCGGAAAAGTCGCCAAGGGAATGGCCTGGGCCATGGCAGTCGTCCTGACTGTCGCCTCATGGGCGGGAAGCGCCGTCATCCTTCCGGACCCCGCTATGGCGCGAGACAGAGTACCTCCCCTCCACACCGTTCTGTTCGACTTCGGCGAGGACAGGCCATCCGGCGCCCAGTTGCGTGCGCTCCAGCGTCTGGCCGGTGACCTCGAGCCGGGGCGCTGCCTGGTCATCACCGGCTACACCGACAACATCGGTCCCCGGGCGTACAACGATGCGCTGGCCTTCCGCCGCGCCAAAGGCGTAGCCGATCACTTGGTGGAAACAGGGATCGATGGTCGCCTGTTCCGGGTGGAGGGTCGCGGATGCCAAAACTACTTGGCCGGAAACGAACACAGGGAAGGACGGGCCCTGAACCGGCGGGTCGAGATTCGCTACGCCGGGCGTGACCCGGAGGGTGGACTCCCGGGATAGGGTTGTTGCCAGGGGATGGCTCACATGGACGGACGCTACAAATCACACCGCCACACCTGCCTGCTGTTCCTCGTGGTGTGGCTTCTCCCCGGCGCCGCTGGCGCGACGGCCCTCGATGGGTGCTTCGAGGCGGCCGCGGCGCGCTATGACCTCTCCCCGAAGCTCCTGCGGGCCATCGCCCGGGCGGAAAGCGCCATGGACCACGCCGCCCAGGCAGTGAACCGGGACGGCTCCCGGGACATCGGCCTGATGCAGGTCAACAGCTGGTGGCTGCCCCGGCTCTCCGGGTACGGGATCACCGAGGCGAGCCTGTGGGACCCCTGCACCAACATCCAGGTGGGCGCCTGGATTCTGGCGGGAAACGTCGCCCGCTACGGCTACACCTGGGAGGCGGTCGGCGCCT
>JAQVKR010000310.1 GCA_028694565.1 Gammaproteobacteria bacterium
GTGCTCTTCCGATCTCGTATCGCCTATCTGCGCGAGCGCTACCTGCGCCGGTTCCAGGAGCGGTTCATCGAGCTCTTCAAGGAGGAGGCCGATCGGGTGGCGCTCGGCCGGCGGATGCCGCGCGTGCCTTCCGACCCTGGGGGAGCCGGGCCGGGCTGAGCGCCGGTTCACCGCCCAGCGCAGTCGAGGCGCCCGGCGGCGAGTGGATCGGCGATCGCCGGCGGCATCGCCCGGGAACTTCCGGCCGGGAGAGCGGGGGGGCATGCCGGCGGGTCAGATCCCCCAGTCCTCCCAGCGCTCCAGGCGACGCGCCCGCATGGCCGTGAGCTGGCTGCGGTAGTACTGCAACTGCACATGGGCCGTGCGGGTGTCCACGTGCCCGCATACCTCCAGGGCCTGCTCCAGGCGCCGGATGGCGTCAACGATCTCGGTGCGCGAGGGACCCGGCGGGGATGTCACGATTTGCGCGCGCATGCGATCTCCAGGCATACGCCTTGATGGCTCTAGAGCATTAGAGCCCGCAGCGGCCGATTCGTTGCATCGCCGGCCGGCCGCGCCGGGAGATCCGGTTTGACCGACCCCGTGTCCGGCGGATGCCGGTCAAATGGACGGCAGGCATCGGGGCGCACCTGGTGCCGTGTTCCGGCCTCTCTGCGCCCGGGTGCGGGATGCCGGGCGCCCGGCCGGGATGCGGTTCTGGGCGCACGGGCCGCCTCAGACCTGGGCGGAAACCGCGAGGCTGTAGAGGGCGGTGACCACGGCGAACAGCAGCATTCCCGCGGGCCAGCGCCGGGTACGTCGCTCCGGGTGGCGGGGATCGAGCGCCATGATGGCGGAAACGCGGTTGCGGACCTGGTCCTGCATGAAAACGTGGTGACTGTGCATGGTATGCGACTCCTCTGGTTGGGAGGGAGGGGCGTCCTGCCGGGCCGCATAATCAGCCGTACTCCTTTCGTTCTCCCCTGGTGCAGAGATTAGACGAGAACGAAAGGAGAACGCAAGGGGCGGATGCGGATTCATCCGTACATGGGTGCCGGGGTCAGGGCTCTACCTGGCCGGATGCACCCGGCACCACGCACTCGGAGTGATGGGTGATGGGTGATGGGTGATGGGTGATGGGGTGGTGATCAGGAGAACGCCACAATTCCCATCACTTCATGAAACAGCACTCGTCATCGTGAGTGCGTGAGTGCGTGAGGTGATCGCTGTGCCCATTCCCGCACTCCCGCGCCCTTCAGCCTGCCTTCCGTTCCCCGCCCCGCCGCGGGGCCCTGCTCACAACAGCGGCGCCAGGGTGCGGGCGGTGGCGGCCAGCAGGCGGGTGCGGTAGGGGCGGCGGCGCAGTTCGGGCAGGGCGACGGGGCTGGCCTCGGCCTGGATGGCCTGGAACGAGACCTCGAGCGCGTTGGCCATGACGGGGCCGTAGAAGAAGGCGTTGGCCTCGAAGTTGAGGCGGAAGCTGCGCCGGTCCAGGTTGGCCGAGCCCACGGTGGAGAAGCAGCCGTCGACGGTGGCGGTCTTGGCGTGGAGCATGTGCTGGGGCAGTTCGAAGATGCGCACGCCCGCCTCCAGGAGCTCCGCGTAGAAGGAGCGCCCGGCGTGGAGCACCAGGGGATGGTCGGAATTGCCGGGGAGCACGAGGCGGACGTCCACCCCGCGCAGGGCCGCGGTCTGGAGCGACATGAGCATCGCCTGATCGGGGACGAAGTAGGGCGTCTCGATCCAGATCCGCTCCCGGGCCAGGTTGAGCGCGGAGAAGAGCAGGGTGTGGATGGAGCGCCAGCGCAGGTCCGCCGGACCGCTGGCCAGGAACTGCACCCAGGCATCGCCCTCCGGGCCGACCTGGGGGAAATAGTCCGGCGTGGCGAGATCCTCGCCGGCGGCCTGGTACCAGTCCTGGGCGAATACCTCCTGCAGCTGGACCACGGCCGGGCCGCTCACCTCCACGTGGGCGTCCCGCCACGGGGCGGCCAGGCCGGCATATTCGTCGCCCACGTTCATGCCTCCCGTGAAGGCCCGGCCGCCGTCCACCACCACCACCTTGCGGTGGTTGCGGAAGTTCAGCGCCAGCTGGCGGCTGAAGAGGTTGACCGGCAGGAACCGCTCCACCCGGCCGCCCGCCGCCAGCAGCGGGGCGAAAAAAGCCGGCCGGGTGGTGCGCGATCCCACGTCATCCACCAGGACGCGGACTTCCACGCCGCGGTGCGCGGCCCGGATCAGCGCGTCGCGGAGCCGGGTGCCGGTCCGGTCCGGCTTCCAGATGTAGTAGAGCAGGTGGAGGTGGTGGCGGGCCGCCCCGATCGCCGCGATGATCGCATCGAAGCAGTGGTCGCCGTCCCGGTAGAGGGTCACCCGGTTGCCGGCGAGCGGACCGCTGGCATCGAGGCGGCGGGCCAGGGCGAGAAGCTCCGGGCGCACCGGTGGGGCCTCCGCCGCCTCGCGGGCCTCGCCGGCGAGCTCGCTGGTCAGCGGATGCAGCTGGGGGGCGAGCCGGCTCTCCGAGCGGCGCCGGCGGCGCCGGCGCAGGTTGAGCCGGGTGGTCCCCAGTATCCAGAAGGCCAGCAGACCCAGGAAGGGGAGCAGCACGATGAGCAGGATCCAGGCCAGCGTGGCCCCCGATTCGCGCTGCTGGAGCAGGATCTTGGGCACCAGCAGCAGCACGATGCCGAGGTCCAGCATGATGATTGCGGTACCGATCCAGAAATCGAGGCTGGTGAAGGGGGCGTCCATCATGTCCATGGCGGGGGCGGCGCCCGCGCTCAGCCCAGCCGCACCTGCAGTTTCCCCACCGCCTTGTAGAGCAGGCCGAGGGGGGGCTTGCGGGAGAAGGTGATGATGCGGGTACCGGCCGGGTAGAACACGTGGTAGGTCAGGAACAGGTGGATGGTCTCCTCTCCCTCGAGCAGGTCGCGCAGGCGATCCAGGGCGGTGGTGTCGGGCAGGCCCGGCAGCGCGATGCGGGTGTCGTTCACCCGGATGCATTCGGGGCGGATGGTCACCTCCGGCGTGGTCCGCTCCTGGTGCATCAGCTCGCGCAGGATTTCGCGCCGCTCCCGCGCTGCGAGGATGACGCCCACCCGGCCTTCACCGACGAGCCAGGTGAGCGCCCCGGTCTCGTCGGCCACCGCGTCGTGCTCGCCGAAGGCCTGGCACCAGTTGAAGTAGTAGGCGGCATAACGCTCTACCTGTCGCTTGATCGCCACGCGCTCCCTTCTCTCCCCGGGCGATGGCGCCCGCCCCCCGGCCCGAGTTCACGGTGGCCGGGCGGCCCGCGCCGTGACGGCGGCTCAGCCGCTTCCCGTCCTGGCTTCGCCGTCCCTGCTGAAGGCGTGGGCAAGCGCATCGATGATGGTGCTCATCACCTGCCGGATCGCCTTCTCCTTGTTGTCGTTGACGATGATGTTGATGCCGTTCCTCTGGTCCTGCTCGGCTTGCGAGAGCAGGTCCGACTGCAGGCGCCAGATGTCGTCGAAATGATCCAGGTAGCGCTCGGTGCGGCGATCGGGCACCTTGCGGCCGCGGCCGCGGATGCGGGCGCGCAGCTGCTCGGGCTTGAGCACGGCGAGGAGGATGGGCACCACGATGGCATCGGTATCGTGCGGGACCCGCTGCAGCACCGCTGGATGCAGATGCACGCCCTCGATGACCAGCGACACCCGCTCGGTGAGGGCGCGCTGGATCGCGGCCTGCACGGCCACGGAGACCAGCTCCGCCTGGGCGTGATAGCCGTCCAGCACGGCGTTCGCCCCCGGTTCGCGGCCCATGCGGCTGCCCGGCAGCGCCCGCCAGGCGGTGAAGGAGGAGGCGTGCAGAACCGGCATCAGCTGTTTCGGCACCAGCATGCGCATCACCTCGCGCAGCATGTCGGTTGACTGGGTGCGGGCGCTGTCCAGCCGGTGGGCGATATCGTTGGCGATGGTGCTCTTGCCCGAGCCCGGCACGCCGCCGATGAGCAGCAGCAGGGGCCGGCCGCTGTGGAGAAACTCCATCCACACCAGGTAGCGGCGGGCGGATTCCGCGCCGAGGTCCTCCTTCAGCCGCCGATAGGTGAGGCGGCGCAGGTGGTGGGAGCTGGTGTGGGTGGCGTTTTCCCGCGGCAGCTCCACGGGCACCTAGCGGGTGGTGTCCGCCGACTCCTCGGTGCTG
>JAQVKR010000311.1 GCA_028694565.1 Gammaproteobacteria bacterium
GGCCGCGGAACCGGCCGGTGAACCGCCGCTGCCGCGCGAGCGCCTGGTCCGGCATTCCATGGCAATCGCGCGGGCCCTGCTGGCGCGCTACAGCGAGCCGGAGGACCCGGTCCTGCGCGGGAGCATACGGGAGGACGGCGCCACCACTTCCACCGCGACCACCCTCGAGGGGCTGCTGGCGGCCATGGAGTTCCTGCCGGAGAGCGAGAGCGGGCTGCGGAAAGGGATCATGGACTTCGCGGCGAAGGGCATCGACTTCCTGCTCCGCGCCCAGATCCGCTCGGGGCCCTTCGACGGCGGCATGCCGCTCGCCATCCGGCCCCTGCCCGATGACGGGGAGGGCGGCGCGAACCGCGCCTTCAACCGCTACGCCACGGAGATCCGCATCGACTACGTCCAGCACGCGCTGGGGGCGATGCTGGCCTACGCGGACCTCACCCGCGCCGGCGCCCCGTGACGGGGCGCCACGGGAGCCCGCCGTCGGTTGGGACTCATCCCGGAGGCGGGCGCCGGGAGGCGCCGCCGGCTGTGCCAGGACTTATTCGACTATCACGTCATCGGCGATGACGTCGTCCGCCGGCGGCTTCTTGCCGTCGTCGTCGTCGCAGATGACGTCGGTCACGCACAGGACGCCCGCGACGCCGAGGCCGATCATGGCCCACTGGGCCGGGGTGAGCTCGGGCATGGCCATGCCCTCGGAGGCGGAGCCGTCGGCGTTGTAGGTGACCACCCGCTTGAGCAGGGTCACCCCCTGGAGATTGAGCGACTCGACCCCGCCCTGCTTGAAGTTCAGGTCGAGGATGGGCGGACGCGAGGTGTCCAGCAGGCTGGTCCGCCGTCCGTCGACGCCCTCCCCCGCCCGCAGGAGCGAGGCGGAGTAGACCGGCGTCCGCTGCGCCGCGGTGACGCCGTCGAGCGGAATGTTCACCGACAGCATGGGAACGGTTTCGGTGGACATGGCATCCGCCACCACCAGCGATGCGGAGGCCAGAACGACCGCCGACGCCATCACAGGCCATTTCTTGTGCATGAATCCCCCCCGGCTTCTCAAGACGTGCCCGGAGCATACCCCGGGCCAATGGATTCGCCCACCCCGGCAAGCCGACCCGTTCCGTCGCCGGAATGGTGTCCAGGACCGCAGCGAATCCTCCCCAGTATTGTCGAACAACACCCCGTTGTCGACGCGACGTGCGCAGAAGCGATCCTCCCGGGCGGCAGCGCAACGGGAGGATTACGCCCGCGTCGAAGCCGCCGCTATTGCAACTGGCGCCTGGTGCAGCCCATCGCGCCGGCGTCGGCCGCCGGGGGAAGGCGGTCAACCGCCCTCGCTGCGGATGGCGCCCCCCTCGCTCTCCTCAAGGTAGGCCGCCTCGGCGGGCGTCAGCTCCACCTCCTCGAAGCCGGTCACCATGGGGGCGACATGGCCCAGGAAGTGGCCGCCGACGGTGAGCAGGTAGACGTGCAGCATGACGAACAGCACGATGGCGAAGGCCGCGGCGGTGTGCAGCACCGCCACCAGCGTCAGCGTCCCGTTGCCGGCGCCCGCCCCGGCCCAGAGATCGTAGGTGAGGTAGGCGATCCCGGTCACCCAGATGAGCGGGAACAGGAACAGCTTCAGCACCAGGTAGGCCAGCGCCTGGAGCGGATTGTGCTTGCGCCGCCAGGCCTTGCGGTAGGGGTGGGGCTCGCCCCGGAGATTGCCCCAGGCGTAGTAGCGGGCGATGCGCCACAGCCCCTTGGAGGTGGGCAGGTAGTGGCGCCAGGTGCCGGTGGTGAGGTGCCAGAAGATCGCGAACAGCCACAGCACCACCAGCCCGAGCGCCGCGCCGGTGTGGAGATAGACCGCGGCGTCGAAGTGAACCAGGCGATGCAGGCCGTGGATGGCGAAGCCGGTGAAGGCCAGGGTGGCGATGAGCGCCATCTGGGACCAGTGCCAGAACCGCTCGAAGCGGCTGAAGATGCGGACCGAGCGCGTGATCATGATCCTCTCCTCCGACGGGCCACCAGCAGCCGCAGCAGGACGTGGCCGGCCATGCCGAGAGCGGCCAGCGCCAGAGCCAGCAGGCCGATGCGATCAAGCGTGGGCGTATCGCCCCGTCCGGGCATGTAGAAGCCGGTCAGCGACGCCAGCCGCCCCTCGCGGGCATGGCACTCGCCGCAGCCGAGCGCGTCCTCGGCGGGCGCCACCATGTGGGTGATGGGCCACCAGGATTCGGTTTCGATGAAGCCGTACTCGCCGCTGTAGGGCTTGCCGTTGCTCCGCATGCCGGCGGCGATGGCCCGCCCGAAATCGTAGTTGCCCCAGTAGGCGTCCTTGTCGTCGCCCCACAGGTGCATGTACACCAGCGTGTTGTTGCCCTTGTCGTAGGGCTGGAAGGTATCCACGCGCTTGAACGGCCAGATGCGCGCGGCGGGGTCGTCGGGCGCGCCGGAGAAACTGTTGATGGGGATGGGCTGATCGGCCGGATCGAAGTGGGTGTCGATGGTGGTGTAGCGCATCTGGCCGTCGAACCAGGCGTAGTCGGGCGCACGGTTCTCCGTATAGGTGAAGTCGCCCTTGATGGACTTGTAGGTGGCACGCTCCTCGCCGTTGCCCTGGATGTAGTCGTGCTCCTTGTAGCCCTCGCCGTTGCGCAGCCGCCCGGCGGTGCGCCAGTCCCAGTCCACGAGGGTGGCCACGCCGCCGCGGGCGATGGCGGGGATGTGGCAGGTCTGGCAGGCCACCCGGTCGACGTGGCCGTTGAGCTTCATGCCCTGCAGGCTGTCCATGGGGTGGGGAGCGTCGCCGTGGCAGGACTCGCAGGTGGCCACGCCGCGGCGCAGGCCGGGACGGCCGGTGCCGCCGGTGTCGCGGGCGTGCATCTGGTAGCGGCTGCCGGCCAGCTGGTGCTCGGTGCTGACGTGGCAGACGGTACAGGCGAAATCGGCGCCCTCGTCGTCCATGTGCACGTCGAGCGAGCGGTCGGCGTGGACGAGGGAGGAGTCGAGATCGCCGTGCTTCACCCCGTCGCCGCCACCGCCGTAGAAGTGGCAGCTGCCGCAGTTCTCGCGCCCGGGCAGTCCGACGCTCTGGGCCACCGCCGGCCAGTCGATGGGGCCCTTGTCGTCGAACATGATGGCGCAGGCGTCGTTGCCGCGGGAGTTGGGCATGCGGTAGTAGGTGCCGGTGCGGTCGTGGCAGACCAGGCAGTCGATGTTGTCCGCGTTGCCGAAGTCGAAGCTCTCGTCCTTCCAGCCGTAGCCGGCATGGCACTGGGCGCACATGCCCTCGTTGCCGCGGGCGTTGGTGCAGAAGTTGTTGACCAGCGTCTTCTTGCCCAGCTTCTGGCCGGTCTCCGGGTTGGTGTACTCCCAGGTCCAGTGGAGGGTCTTCATGACCTGGTGGCCGGCCTCGTTATGACAGGAAAGGCAGGCGCGGGTCACCTCGGGGCCGCTGGCGAAGGGACCCTGGAGCTCCTCGAAGCGGCTGTGATCGGCGGTGGAGGGGCCGCGACTCTCGGTGGGCACCGTGCGCGGATTGAGCCGGAAATGCATGTCGACATCGGAGCGTCCGGCAACGGCGGACGGTGCTTCAGTCTCTGCGCCTGCGGCGCCGGAACCCAGCGCCAACAGCGCTGCGAGGGCAATCCCGGCGGGCCCTCGGGCAAGGTTCAGCCAGTGGAACATATTGATCTCTCTCGCACTTCCCGGATCGGCGCGCGTCCGGGATATTTTATCGGGACTGGCCGGACTTTCCTGACCAAAATCCACATGTACTTGTATGAAACACCAGAATCGGCCGCACATGAATGCGAATTGTCAATCCGGGAGCAGAAACTCCAGTACGCCCGGTCGATTACAACGTGCCCACACACCCCGGCCGGCACCGACAAATCACCGGCCCGGCCCATGTCCGGCCTGCTGGGCGGCGAACTCCTCCGGGCTCAGGAAGCCGTTGCCGTCGCTGTCGACGGCGTTGAAATCAGCCGCCTGGCTCAGGCCGCGCATGGGGTAACCGGCCGCCGCGCGCTCGGCGATGCGCCGGTTGCGGCCGTCCACGTATTCCTGCTCCGAGATGGCGCCGTCGCCGTCGGTGTCGAACTCGGCGAAGGTGGGCATGCCGGCTCCCTTGCCCGCCCCCCTTCCCGGCCCCATT
>JAQVKR010000312.1 GCA_028694565.1 Gammaproteobacteria bacterium
GGGCGACAACGTGAAGATGACGGTGAGCCTGATTGCGCCCATCGCCATGGAGGAGGGCCTGCGCTTCGCCATCCGCGAGGGCGGCCGTACCGTCGGCGCCGGCGTCGTCGCCAAGATCATCGAGTAAGAGAAATATGGCCAATCAACGTATTCGCATCCGCCTCAAGGCGTTCGATCACCGACTGATCGACCAGTCGGCCCGGGAGATCGTGGAGACCGCGCGGCGCACCGGCGCCCAGGTGCGGGGTCCCATCCCCCTGCCGACCAAGAAGGAGCGGTTCACCATCCTGATCTCGCCCCACGTCAACAAGGACGCCCGGGATCAGTATGAGATTCGCACCCACAAGCGGCTGATGGACATCGTGGACCCCACCGACAAGACGGTGGACGCCCTGATGAAGCTGGATCTCGCCGCGGGTGTGGACGTCCAGCTCAAATTGAATTAATATACCGCGCTTACCCGAACCGGGGGCGTATGAACCGGGCGCCCGCCGCTGAGCGGCGGGCGTCGGCTTGTTTTTTTCCCGTACCGGGTAGCGATTCGGCGTGTCGGTCAATCGAAATCGGCACGGGAACTATAACGAGGTTCAGAAGATGACTATCGGACTTGTTGGTCGCAAGCGCGGCATGACCCGCGTTTTTACCGACGCTGGCGCGTCTGTACCCGTCACCGTCGTGGAAGTGGAACCCAATCGCGTCACCCAGGTGAAGAGTGCCGAGGGTGACGGCTATCGCGCCGTGCAGGTGACCACCGGCACCCGTCGCGCGAGCCGCGTCACCAAGCCCATGGCCGGGCATTTCGCGAAGGCCGGCGTCGAAGCCGGTCGCGGCCTGTGGGAGTTCCGTCTGGTCGACGGCGAGGGTGACGGCATCGAGGTGGGCTCCGAGCTGAAGGTTGACCTGTTCGAGGCCGGCCAGAAGGTGGATGTCATCGGCACCACCATCGGCAAGGGCTTCGCCGGCGTCATCAAGCGCCACAACTTTTCCTCCCAGGACGCCACGCACGGCAACTCCCTGTCCCACCGCGCACCCGGTTCCATCGGTCAGAACCAGACCCCGGGCCGTGTGTTCAAGGGCAAGAAGATGGCCGGTCAGATGGGCAACGTGCGCCGCACGGCCCAGAGCCTCGAGGTGGTGCGCGTCGACAGCGAGCGCAACCTTCTCCTGATCAAGGGTGCGGTGCCCGGTTCCATCGGCGGCGATGTGCTGGTCCGTCCCGCAGTGAAAGCGCGTAGCTGAGAGGGGTCTGAATCATGGAGCTGAATTTGCAGGGTGCCGGCAGCGTCGAGGTTTCAGATGTCGCCTTCGGCCGTGAATTCAACGAGTCGCTTGTGCACCAGGTGGTGGTGGCCTATCTGGCCGGGGGCCGTTCCGGCACCCGCGCCCAGAAGACCCGCAGCGACGTGAGCGGTGGCGGCAGCAAGCCCTGGCGCCAGAAAGGCACCGGCCGTGCCCGGTCGGGTTCCAGCCGCAGCCCCATCTGGCGCGGCGGCGGAATCACCTTCGCGGCCCGTCCCCAGGATTACAGCCAGAAGGTCAACAAGAAGATGTATCGCGGCGCCATGCGCAGCATCCTCTCCGAGTTGGCCCGCCAGGAGCGCCTGGTGCTGGTGGAGGACTTCGACGTGGACACGCCGAAGACCAAGGCTCTCGTGGGAAAGCTCAACGACATGGGGCTCAACGATGTCCTGATCGTCACCGAGACCACGGGCGAGAATCTCTACCTGGCTTCCCGGAACCTCGAGAAGGTGAACGCCTGTTCGGTCAGCCGGGCCGATCCGGTGAGTCTCATCGCCCATGAGAAGGTGCTCATGACGGTGGGTGCTGTCCGTCGGTTTGAGGAGATGCTGGGATGAATCAGGAACGCTTGATGAAGGTGCTGCTCGCGCCGCATGTCTCCGAGAAGAGCGCCATGGCCGCCGAGCGCGACCGTCAGTTCGTCTTCCGCGTCGTCGGCGACGCCACCAAGCCCGAAGTCAAGGCGGCGGTGGAGAAGCTCTTCAGCGTCGAGGTCGAGTGCGTTCGGGTGACCAACGTGAAGGGCAAGACCAAGCGTTTTGGTCAGCGCCAGGGCCGCCGCAGCGGCTGGAAGAAGGCTTATGTGTCCCTGAAGCCGGGTTTCGACATCGACTTCGTGGGCGGCGAGTAAAGGGGTTACGGGCATGCCAATTTCAAAGGTAAAGCCGACATCGGCGGGGCGTCGCTTTGTGGTCAAGGTGACGAACCCGGATCTGCACAAGGGCGCGCCTTATGCGCCGCTGCTGGACAAGAAGAGCAAGAACGGTGGCCGCAACAACGCCGGCCGCGTGACTGTTCGGCACCAGGGCGGCGGCCACAAGCAGCGCTACCGCATTATCGATTTCAAGCGCAACAAGGACGGCATCGCCGCCCGCATCGAGCGCCTGGAATACGATCCGAACCGGTCCGCCAACATCGCGCTGCTGAAGTATGCCGATGGCGAGCGCCGCTACATCATCGCCCCGCGCGGCGTGAGCGCCGGCGACGAGGTGATGTCCGGTTCCGAGGCGCCCATCAAGCCCGGCAACTGCCTGCCGCTGCGCAACATCCCGGTGGGCTCGACCGTGCATTGCGTGGAGCTGCAGCCCTCGCGGGGCGCCCAGATCGCCCGCAGCGCCGGCGCCGGGGTCCAGTTCGTGGCTCGCGAAGGCGCCTATGCCACCCTGCGCCTGCGTTCCGGCGAGATGCGCAAGGTGCTGGTCGACTGCCGCGCCACCATCGGCGAGGTGGGCAACGGCGAGCACAGCCTGCGCTCCCTGGGCAAGGCCGGTGCGGCGCGCTGGCGCGGCGTCCGTCCCACCGTGCGCGGTGTGGCCATGAACCCGGTCGATCATCCTCACGGCGGCGGCGAAGGCCGGACCTCCGGCGGTCGCCATCCGGTCTCCCCCTGGGGCGTGCCCACCAAGGGCCACAAGACGCGCAAGAACAAGCGTACCGACAATCTGATCGTGCGCCGTCGTAACCGCAAGTAATCGAGAGGGCTGGTAACGTGCCACGTTCAATCAAGAAAGGACCGTTCATTGACCTTCCTCTGCTGAAGAAGGTGGAGGAGGCGCGCGCCTCCCAGAGCAAGCGCCCGATCAAGACCTGGTCCCGGCGTTCCATGGTCATTCCGGACATGGTCGGCCTGACCATCGCTGTCCACAACGGCCGCCAGCACGTCCCCGTCTACGTCAACGAGAACATGGTGGGACACAAGCTGGGCGAGTTCGCGGCGACGCGCACCTTCAGGGGGCACGCCGCGGACAAGAAGGCGAAGCGTTAAGGAGATTTGCCATGCAGGCTTTTTCAAAGTATCGCTACGCGCGCATCTCCGCCCAGAAGGCCCGCCTCGTGGCCGACCAGATCCGCGGACTGCCCGTGGAAAAGGCGCTCAACGTGCTGACCTTCAGCACCAAGAAGGCTGCCGGTGTCGTGCGCAAGACGCTCGAGTCCGCCATCGCCAACGCGGAGCACAACGAGGGCGCAGACGTCGACGAGCTCAAGGTCTCCGCCATCATGGTTGACGAGGGCCCGACACACAAGCGGCTTCACGCCCGTGCCCGCGGCCGTGCCAACCGCATCCTGAAGCGGACCAGCCACATCACCGTGACGGTCTCAGACAAGTAAGCGAGTGCGCCATGGGTCAGAAAGTTAATCCAATCGGTATTCGGGTCGGCATCGTCAAGGACTGGACGTCCAAGTGGTATGCCGACAGCAAGAACTACGCGGACCTGCTCTACACCGATCTTTCGGTGCGTGAGTTCCTGCGCAAGAAGCTCGCGCATGCCTCGGTGAGCCGGATCCAGATCGAGCGTCCCGCGCGGAACGCCCGCATCACTGTCCACACCGCCCGCCCCGGTATCGTCATCGGCAAGAAGGGTGAGGACATCGAGCGGCTGCGCCGGGAAGTGGCCGAGCAGATCGGCGTGCCGGTGCACATCAGCATCGAGGAGATCCGCAAGCCCGAGCTCGATGCCCAGCTGGTGGCCGAGAGCGTCGCGCAGCAGCTCGAGCGCCGGGTGATGTTCCGCCGCGCCATGAAGCGCGCGGTGGGAAATGCCATGCGTCTTGGCGCCCAGGGCATCAAGATCAACGTGGCCGGTCGCCTCGGCGGGGCCG
>JAQVKR010000313.1 GCA_028694565.1 Gammaproteobacteria bacterium
CGCTGCGTTGCCTGCCTGGTATGCCGTTACCGTGGCGTTCTCCTGCTTCAGGCCGCAGCGCCTCACGAGCGTGCTGTAACCCTTTGACTGCGCCATTCCCGCCAATGCAGTCGGCTCCGGGGAAGCGTAACCGCGGACAACAACATAGTCCACTCGGTTGTCACGAAGACGATGAAGGGGGCGTTGCCGCCCAGTTCCAGCGACAGCTTCTTCACCGTTCCGGCGCACTGGCGCATCAGCAGCTTTCCCACTTCGGTGGAGCCGGTGAAGGAGAGCTTGCGCACCGCCGGGTTGCCGGTGAGCTCGGCGCCGATGGCCTCGGCGTCACCGGTAATGACGTTGAACACCCCGGCGGGGATGCCGGCCCGTTCGGCCAGCGCCGCCAGCGCCAGCGCCGAGAGGGGAGTGTCCTCGGCGGGCTTGACCACCGCCGTGCAGCCGGCGGCCAGGGCCGGGGCCACCTTGCGTGTGATCATCGCCAGGGGGAAGTTCCAGGGGGTGATGGCCGCCACCACGCCGACCGGCTCCCTGAGCACCAGCAGGCGCTTGTCCGGCGCATGGGCGGGGATGGTGTCCCCGTAGACGCGCTTGCCCTCCTCGGCGAACCACTCCACGAAGGAGGCGCCGTAGGCTACCTCGCCCCGGGCCTCGGCCAGCGGCTTGCCCTGCTCGGAGGTCATCAGCAGCGCCAGGTCCTCCTGGTTGGCCAGGATGAGGTCGAACCAGCGCCGCAGCAGGCCGGCGCGGGCCTTCGCGGTCAGCGCCCGCCAGGCCGGCCAGGCGCCTTCGGCGGCGGCGATGGCCCGGCGGGTCTCGGCGGCGCCCAGGTCCGGGACCCGGCCGAGAATCGCGCCGCTGGCGGGGTTGGCGACCGGGAAGGTGGCGCCGTCATCGGCAACGACCCAGTCCCCGTTCAGGTAGGCCCGGGTGCGGAACAGATCAGGATCGCGCAATTCCATGGTCAGCTCCTTCTGTTCAGTGTTCATGCCGGACGGCCCGTTCGGGGCGGACCGTCGCGGCAATCGGCCCGGGGTCGCCACAGAGTGCGCAGAGTCACCGGGGACATGTCCCGGGAGAGGCCCGGGGGATGGCGCCGGGTCCCGGCACAGTGCCATGCAGCCGCTTCTCTGCGCTCCCGGTGTCCTCCGTGGCAAGTCAGGCCACGGGTCGCTCCGGTCGAAAGACTCAGGTATCCCGGTGGTGCTTCTCCATCCACTTGCGTACGCGGTTGGCGTCGCCCATGGGGCTCAGCTTGCCCCAGGAATCGAGCAGCACCAGGATGACCGGCTCTCCGGCGATGCGCGCCTGCATGACCAGGCAGCGGCCCGAATCGGAAATGTAGCCGGTCTTGCTCAGGGCGATGTCCCAGCTCTCGTTGCGCAGCAGGCGGTTGGTGTTGCGGAAGCGGACGACCTGCCGGCTCTTGCCCTTGCCCACCGCCACCTCGTGCTCCCAGGTGGTGGAATACTGGCGGATCAGGGGGTAGTCCATGGCCGTGCGGACGAGGCCGGCCAGCTCGCGGGCCGTGGAGACGTTGCCGCTGTCCAGGCCGGCGGGATCGGCGAACCGCGTCTGGTTCAGGCCCAGTCCCTGCGCCTTGCGGTTCATCGCCGCCACGAAGGCCGGGGTGCCGCCCGGATAGGTGCGCGCCAGGGCGTTGGCCGCACGGTTCTCCGAGGCCATCAGCGCCAGCAGCAGGAGGACCCGGCGCGAGACGCTGGTGCCGGGCAGCAGGCGCGAGCTGCTGCCGCGGATGCGGTCGCGGTCCGCGCGGGTGACCGCGACGGTCTCCTCCAGGTCGAGCCCGGCGTCGATGACCACCATGGCGGTCATGAGCTTCGTCAGCGAGGCGATGGGCGTTGGCGTGTCCGCCTCCTTGGCGTAGAGCTCGCGCCCGTCGCTGAGGCCGAGGATCAGCCCCTTGGCCGAGCGGAGCCAGGGAGCGTCGGCGGCACCGGCGGGAGCCGCGGCGGCCAGGAGGAGCGTCAGCAGGGGCAGGAGGAAGAGGGCGTTGCGGAGCGGCGGATTCATGGTCATGGTTCTGGCAGGGAACGATTCTCGTGCAGTGCGGCGAGGTTCAGCGGGCGCCGCAGTCCGGTCACCAGCTCAAGATAGTCCGGATCATCGGCGCTGATTATCCCGTGCCGGATCAGGAAATCGATGATGACGAGGTTGCAGTTGGGTTTGAATCGGGTGCTGTCCTGGACCGTATCGGCCACCCGTTCCACCGGCCACAGCTCGAAGGACTCGACCTCGCCATCGTTACAGCGGGGAGTGTAACTCTCCGGCAGTTCCAGGTCATAGGTGAACATCACATCCGGCTTCAGCCCGGCGGGGGTCTCCCAGCAGTAGGAGATGGCGCCGACCGGGCGCGCCCTGGCGGCCAGGGTCGGTGGAATGGCCGCTTCCTCCCAGCACTCCTTGGCCAGGTTGTCGGCGAGAGCGATGCCATAGGGCAGGCCGCCGGCCACCAGGTTGTCGAACATCCCCGGGTAGGTGGGCTTGGCCGCGGCCCGGCGGGCGATCCACAGCCTGAGTCCCGTCGGCGTGCGTACGAAGCCGTTGAGATGCTGGCCGAAGGAGCGTACGCCGTAGGTGGGGGCCGCGGCGCGATCGATGAGCAGGAGGGGCCGAAGCCTGTCCCGGGCGGTGACCGGGTAGCGCTCGCCGTGCCAGCGCGCTATGGCGCCCCGCTTGACAAGGGACCGGGTCACCCGGTCGAGGGCCGCCGTCCTTTGCTCGATGGTGTTGAAGCGGCTCGCGATCCCGATGCAATCGGGCCGGATCACGAAGACCTCGGGCCATTCGGCGAGGAGATCCCGCACCGCCGGGCGGATCCAGCCCACCAGGTGGCGATCGACGCAGAAGGGGATGTAATTGCCGAGGTCGTAGGTGTTGCAGGCGCGGATGCGATCCAGAAAACTCATGAGCAGTGGGGCCTCGTGGTGCGGCGCCGATCCGGCGCACTATCCCTGTGGTGTGCCGCGACGCAGTACACACCGACCGCTCCAACTGCCTGGCCCCGCCTTTCCGTCCGTTGATGCCTGTTCGCCGGCATTTCGCAGCGCCGGATTTTAACCCGGGAACCTGCCCTGCGACCATGCCTAGGTCGCCATGTCCGACCCCCCGGTCGCCTCCAGGTCGAAGGCCGCGGCGAGCAGGGCGCGGGTGTAGGGCGCCGCGGGGGCGCTGAAGATGCGCCGCGCGGGGCCCTGTTCCACCACCTCGCCGGCCCGCATCACCAGGATTTCGTCGCTGAGGGCGCGAACCACCTTGAGATCGTGGCTGATGAAGAGGTAGTCGAGGCGGTGGCGGGCCTGGAGCGTGCGCAGCAGGTCCACGATCTGGGCCTGCACCGAGCGGTCCAGCGCCGAGGTGGGCTCGTCGAGCACCAGCAGCCGGGGCTTCAGCACCATGGCCCGGGCGATGGCGATGCGCTGGCGCTGGCCGCCGGAGAACTCGTGGGGGTAGCGGTGGCGGCTCCCGGGCTCCAGCCCGACCTCCTCCAGGGCCTGGGCGATCAGGCGATCGCGCTCGGCCGCCGCGCCGCCGAGTCCGTGAACCCGCAGGCCCTCCCCGATGATCTGGCCCACCGACAGGCGCGGGCTCAGGGAGCCGAAAGGGTCCTGGAAGACGATCTGCATCTCCCGCCGCAGGGGGCGCAGGGTCCGGCTCTTGAGGCCCTGCAGCTCGCGGCCGTCGAAACGGATGCTGCCGCGGCTCGATTCCAGCCGCAGGAGGGCCAGCCCCAGGGTGGTCTTGCCCGAGCCGCTCTCGCCCACGATGCCCACGGTATGCCCCTCGCGCACCGTCAGCGAGATGCCGTCCACCGCCTTCACGTGATCCACCGTGCGGCGCAGGAAGCCGCGCCTGATGGGAAACCAGACCTTGATCGCCTCGGCCTCCAGCAGCACGGGGGCGTCGGCCGGCGCCTCCGCCGGGTGGCCGCCGGGCTCGGAGGCGAGCAGGCGCCGGGTGTAGGGGTGGGCGGGGGCCGAGAAGACCTGCGCCACCGGTCCGGATTCCACGATCTCCCCCCCCTGCATGACGCAGACCCGGTCCGCCACCTTGTGCACCACGCCCAGATCATGGGTGATGAGCAGCAGCGCCATGCC
>JAQVKR010000314.1 GCA_028694565.1 Gammaproteobacteria bacterium
GCGGACAGGCACGGACTGGAGGTGCTGGTGCCGGAGGCGGCGGAGCGGGAGGTGGTCCACCGGATCATCTACGGGGAGCTCTGCCAGTGGAAAATCAGCGCGGATTCGCGGCGGCTGTACCTGGACATCATCGCCGGCCTCGCCGCCCGCGGCGCCGGGGCCGTGATCCTGGGCTGCACCGAGATTGCCCTGCTGGTGCGCCAGGAGCATACGCCGGTCCCCCTCTACGACACCACCGCGATCCACGCCCGCCAGGCCGTCGATCGGGCCCTGGAGCGGTGAGCGGAGCGGCCGGGCGGTGCAGAAAAACGCCGCGTTCCGGGGCGGACCGCGGCGCCAAGGGAGGGGTCGAACAAGCGCAATGACCGGAAGGCGGAGCCGCGCTGGTGGCCCGGTCGGCTCCGGGACCCGAGGGGGGGGTGCCGCCCCGCCTCCCGGTGAGTGCAAGAGTGGACCGGCAATGGGCAAGCAGTGTGCATGAATCGGGGAAGCCGCCGCCGCCCGATCGAACCGGCAGCGTGCGCCCCGCTCTTTCTGGTACGCTGTAGCCGTTCCCGGCCCCTTCCCGCCCATGCCGTCAGCGCGGGCCGGGGCGCTTCATCCCGGTCCCGTTCCTTCCCGGCGGACGCACCCCCAAAGAGTTGCCATGGCAATCACTCCCTCCATCCTCTTCACCCTGGGCCTGCTGGCGGGCCTCACCCCCTTCGCCATCGATCTCTACCTGCCCAGCATTCCCACCATCGCCCGGGATCTGGGCGCCTCGGTGGAGCTGGCCCAGCTCAGCCTCACCGTCTACCTGGGGGTGTTCGCCGTGGGCCAGCTGTTCCTGGGGCCGGCCTCGGACGTGCTGGGGCGGCGCCGGACCATCCAGGGCGGGCTGGCGGTCTTCTTCCTCGCCAGCCTGGCCTGCGTGGCCGTGCCCTCCATGGAGTGGATGCTGGCGGCGCGCGCGGTCCAGGCCGCGGGCGGCGCGGCGGTGGCGGTCACGGTGCCGGCCCTGGTGCGGGATCTGTTCGAGAAGGACGAGTATGCCCGGGTCATGGGGCTGGTGATGATGGTGATGGCCATGGCGCCGCTGGTGGCGCCGATGCTCGGCAGCGCCATCGTCGCCACCGCCCACTGGCGCTGGGTGTTCGTGGCCCTGGCCGCCATCACCACCGCGGCCGCGGCGCTGTTCCAGGCGCGGGTGCCGGAGACCCTGGCCGCCGCCCACCGCCAGCGCTTCGATCTGGGGCAGATCAGCCGCAACTACCTGCGCCTGCTGACCCACGCGGCGGGCCTGGGCTACATGCTGACCGGGGGGCTGGCCTTCGCCGGCATGATGACCTTCATCGTCTCCTCGCCCTACGTCTACATGGAGCTCTACCACGTCCCGGCGCACTACTACGGCTTCCTCTTCTCCCTGCACATCCTGGCGGCCGTCCTGGCGGGCTTCGTCAACACCCGCATCGTGCGCCGCCTCGGGGCCGAGCGGCTGCTGCGGTTCGGGCTCGGCGTGCAGGCGGCGGCCGCGCTGCTGCTGCTGGGGCTGGTGCCGGGCGGGGAGCCGTCCCTGTGGATGGTGGCGGGCGCCTCGATGCTGTTCATCGGCGCCAACGGCCTGGTGCTGGGCAACTCCCTGGCCGGGTTCATGGCCTATTTCCCGCAGCTGGCGGGGACCGCCTCGGCCTTCGCGGGGACCCTGCGCTTCGGCCTGGGCGCGCTCATCGGCACCGTGGTCAGCCTGGTGCACGACGGCACCGCCGCGCCGATGCAGGTGGCGATGGGCCTGTGCGGGCTGTTCGCCGTGACGGTCTACCTGCTGCTCTGCCTGCCGGCCCAGCGGCGGCAGGCGCGCGCGGGTGCCTGATTCCCTATAATCGGAGCATCCGAATCCCCGGGGGAGAGTGTGTGAAGCTGACCGTCGAAGAGTTCCGCGCCTGGCGCAACCGCAGCGTGACCCTGCTGGGCATGTCCGGGGTGGGCAAGACCCGCCTCTCGTCCCTGCTGCGGCGCCGCGACTGGTTCCACTACTCGGGCGACTACCGCATCGGCACCCGCTACCTGGACGAGCCGATCCTGGACGTCATCAAGCAGCAGGCCATGCAGGTGCCGTTCCTGCGCGATTTGCTCCGCAACGACTACATCTACATCCGCAACAACATCACCGTGGACAACCTCGGCTCCGTGCTCAGCTTCGTGGGCAAGCCGGGCGACCCGGCGCGCGGCGGCCTGCCGCTGGCGGAGTTCGCCCGCCGCCAGGCCCTCTACCGCCAGGCGGAGGTGGACGCCATGCGCGACGTGCCCGAGTTCATCCGCAAGGCCCACGACATCTACGGCTACCCCCACTTCGTCAACGACGTGGGCGGCAGCCTGTGCGAGCTGGACGAGCCGGGCATCCTCGATCTGCTGGCCGAGCACACCCTGTTCCTCTACATCCGCGTCACCCCCCGCGACGAGGCGGAGCTGTTCCGCCGCGCCGAGGCCGATCCCAAGCCCCTCTACTTCCGGCCCGCCTTCATCGAGGAGGCCATCGGCGCCTACCTGGCGGAGCGGGAGCTGGATTCGGTGGCCCGGATCGAGCCCGACGACTTCATCCGCTGGGTCTTCCCGCGCCTGTTCCGCTCCCGGGTGCCCCGCTACGAGGCCATCGCCGCCGAGTACGGCTACACCGTCACCTCCGAGGAGCTGGCGCAGGTGCGCGACGAGCCGGACTTCATCGGGCTGCTGGAGGCCGCCATCGCCCGCACCTGAGCGGGGAGCGGACAGGGTCGGTGGGCCGGGCCACGCCGGGTCCGGCGCTTCCGCGGCAGGCCCATGGGTGGCGGGATGCCGTTGCGCGCGGTGTCCATGCAGCATTCCGGCAGCCTCAAGTCCGACAGGCTGCTAGGCGCGCCAGAAGGGCTTGGCGGCTTCACGCAGGGCGTGGGCCCGGGTGAGGCCCAGGTCCCGCAACAGGTGGTCCTCGAGCTCCCGCAGGCGGCGGCGCTCGCGGGCGCGCTGCCACCAGTTGACGGGAGAATGGCGCCGGCAGGATGAAGTCCGCGGTGTCTGCCATGTCATCGATCTGTTCTCCGTCAGGGGGGCGGGCGCCGGTTGGCGGGCGCCCGCCCCCGAATCATCCTCAGGCCGCGCGGAGTTTCTGCCCGGAGTCATCGCGGATCACCACCGTGTTGGCCACCGGCGTGATCTCGTCGGCCGGCATGCCCACGCGGCGGGCATGCTCCCGGATGGCCTCCTCGTTCACGGCCTGGTAGATGCAGACCGTTCCCAGCGTCCCATCGGCCTCCTCCACCACGTAGGAGCGGATCCAGCGCACCTTGTCCGGCATTTCCTCGTTGCCGACCCGGGTGGAGACACCCGCGGTGATCTCGAGCTCCCCGGCGTTCTTCCAGGCATTGCGGCGGCGAATGACGAAAGTCTTCATGGTTGTCTCCTCATCTCGTTTCCATCTGGCATCGGGTTGGGTGTCCGGTGGCGGTCCGCCGTCTGCGGCGGCGGTGCATTCCGCCCCGGCACAGCTTCAGCCTAGGTGCTTGCATCACCGGGGTCCTTCGCCAATGCTTATCAAATCCTTATCTTTTTCCTAAACAAATCCGAATTGGTGCAGGGGTGGGACGATGGTCTACCGGTTCGCCGGTTTCGAGCTCGACGAGCAGCGGCGCGAGCTGCGCCTCCGGGGCCAAGAGCTGCGGCTCCAGCCGCGGGTGTTCGACGTGCTCGCCTACCTGCTGCGCCACCGGGACCGGGTGGTGGGCAAGGATGAGCTGCTCGACGTTCTCTGGCCCGGAATGATCGTCGTGGACAGCGCCTTGCAGCGGGTGGTGAGCCTCGCCCGGACCGCCCTGCGCGAGGGCAATGCGGAAAGCGCCATCCGCACCCACGCCCGCCGTGGGTACCGGTTCTGCGGAGATGAGGTGGAGGAATCCGGGGGGAGCGGCAACATGCCCCCCGGCGATGCCGTCGAGGCCCTGGCGCATCGGGAGTGGGAGAACGCCGCCGCGGCCTTTCGTTCCGCCGACGAGGCGGCGGGGCTGAGCGCCGACGGACTCGAACAGTGGGCGCAGGCGCTGCAGTTCGCCGGCCACGGCCGCGACGCCGTGGCTCCCCTGGAGCGGGCGGTGGCGGCCCACGCC
>JAQVKR010000315.1 GCA_028694565.1 Gammaproteobacteria bacterium
CCAGCGACTCGAGACGGAAATCGCCGAGGGCGGCTACGCCGGGCGTCCTCTCGATAAAACGCTGATTCTCGAATTCCACCGGCGCATCTGCGGTGAGCTGGTTCCGGCCATAGCCGGCCACTGGCGACACGTCAATGTGCGGGTCAGTGACCACGAGGCGCCGCCCTATCCGCAAGTCCCCCTTCTGATGCAGGAGTACTGCCGGGATCTCGATGCGCGAGTGTCGGGGCTCGCCGGTGCACTGGACGACCGCCTGCTGGAACTGCTCGCCTTCGCCGAAGGGCGGCTGCTGTGGGTCCACCCCTTCGAGGACTTCAATGGCCGCGTCACCCGCGTCCTGCTCGCCGAGTTGCTCCAGCGCCTCGGCCTACCGGCCGTCGATCCCACCCCCGAACCCGGCGAGGAGACCTCCCGCTACCTCAAAGCCCTCAAGGCTGCCGATCACACCCAGTGGAAACCGCTCATGGAGTTCTGGCGCGTTCGTTTCGAGAAGGAGGAGAGCCCGTGATTTTGCATCGGCTGAACGGCTGCGCGCCAACCCCTCTGGCCCACTACCTCAAGGCCCTCGGCATCCTGCGTCTCGTCTCGGAGCAGGCCGACCCCGAGGCCCGCGGCTGGTGGGAGGGCGAGCGCTTCCTGCTGGCAACGCACCTTGATGAGAAGGAGCTGCTCGACTTCTTGCTGGAACGCTATGAGCCGACGCCGTTGTTCAACCCGTGGGGAGCAAGATCAGGCTACTTCCCTGGAAGCTCGGAAAAAAGTGCCAGAAAGGTACTTGAGAGCATCGAACACTCGACTCAGGAGCGCTTCATCACCTTTGGCAAGACCGTTACGTGCATTCGAGAGGTCCTGGAGACAACAACCGGTGGCAAAAAACCTGGCGACAAGGACAAGCATGCAAGAGACAGGCTAATTCGCGCACTTCGAAATCGCATTCGCGGCAAGTCGCAGCTATGGATGAATTCGGTTGTTGGGGTTGTTAGTGCGACATCAAAAGTGCTGGAGTTTCCAGCGTTGTTCGGGACGGGCGGAAGCGAAGGCAGTGGCAGCTACACATCGGCATACATGGCGGCAATAGAGGAGGCACTCATTTTGCGCAGGTGGGATCACGCGGTTCCAGTGTCTCTGTCCGGCGGTGTAGGTGTCCCTCACTGCGGCTGGGACCAGTCTATGGGCCAGTATCTGCCTTCAGGGTACGGATCCCCGTGGGACCTGATCTTGGCCTTCGAGGGAGCTTGTGTCGTTCGGTCGGCCGTTTCGTCAAGAAGTTCCACGGCTGGTGAGCGGTGGCTGTCTTCGCCGTTCTACGTCGCAAGCAGTCCATATGGGTATCCGAGCGGCGCACGACAGGATCAATACGCCATGAACAAGGGAAAGGAACTTCCGGGACGAGGAGAGCAGTGGTTCCCTCTTTGGCACCAGCCGCTCTTGCTTTCCGAGCTTGAGCAAGTCTTCGTTACCGGACGTGCGACGACTAGGCGTAGGCGAGCCACCGACGGTTGGTCTATGGCTCGCGCAATCACGAGCCGCGGCACTCATAGTGGCATTGAAGAGTTCATTCGCTATGGATACCAACAGAGAAACAATCTCGCCACACATTTTGCCGTACCACTGGGACGCTTTCGTGTACCCGACCACGTCTCGCCCCGCCTCTCCTGTCTTGATGACCTCGATGTGTGGCTTGGCCGACTGCGTCGCGCCGCCCGGGACAAAGGGGCGCCCAACCGGCTGAAACTGGCCGAGCGGCGCCTGTCCGATGCCCTCTTCGCGGTGGCCCAGCACCCGGACGAGCCATCCCGCTGGCAGACGGTGGTGCTGGCGTTGGCCGACGTGGAGGCGGTGGTGCTAACAAGCGGGGGGCTACGGTGCGGACCGATCCCGGCCCTGCGCCCCGAGTGGGTGGGCGCCGCGGCTGACGGTTCGCCCGAGTGGCGCCTAGCGGTCGCCATGGCCCTGCAGGCAAGGTCGCTGCGGCGCGCGGACAAAACGCCCATCGACCCGGTGCGACGCCACTGGGTGCCGATGAAACACCAAGAGACCGCTGCGGTGATGCAGGGGCGGCGCGGCGTGGACGACGCCATCGCCCTGGTAGAGCAGCGCCTCATCGAGGCCGCCCGGACCGGCAGCCGCGCCGTTCCCCTGGTCCCGGCTCGCAAGGCGTCCGCCTTCCTGCCCGATCTTGCCGCCCTGCTCGACGGCGAGGCGGACGCGGATCGGATCGTCGCCTTTGCACGCACACTCATGGCGGTCAAAGGGCGTGATTGGGCCCACCATCCCCAGCCATTGCGTCCCCCCGCTGCCCGCCGGTGGCCCGACGAGGGTTGGCTGGCCATCCGTCTCGCCATGCTGCCCTGGCCGCTTCCCGACGGGCGGCGCATCGGGGTGGACCCCGCCATCCTGCGCCGGCTGAGGAGTGGGGATGCAGCCACCGCCATTGAGCTGGCCTTACGCCGGCTGCACGCAGCGGGAATCCGCGCCACGGTTCGCGCCGGAACGGTCTCACCGGCGTCCGCCCGACTATGGGCGGCGTCCCTCGCCTTCCCCATCCAATGGGACACCGCAGCACAGATGGCGCGCCACCTCGATCCCGCAACCGCCGCCGACTGACCTCAAGGAGAACCTACATGGGCATCGACCTCTCAAGCCTGGACCACACCCATCGCCTGCTCTTCTCCCTCCCTCTGGAGCCCCTGCAGGGCAGGCGCTTCCAGCCCACGGGCTTTCCCAGCCTCGGAGCCGCCACCTTCCAGACCACCGATGGACAGAGCCTGCTGGTTGAAAGTGCGCAGAGTGTGGCCAACTGGTTCGAAATCATGATTTGGGACGGCGAGAAGAACGACGTCAAAGCTGGGCTGGAAGACTTGTCACATGTACGTGTACTGCGAGGCGTTGGCGATACTGAGAAGGCGCGCATGAACGCGGAAAAGCGCGAGTTCTTGACAGACACAATTCTAGAGTCACACCGGCTCAACAGTCCCTACGTATTGAGGAGCAAACTTGACACCACGATCCCGGATCTGCTGAAGAATGCGTTCGGAAAGGAAATGGGGGCATTTGACCGGAAGAAATTCGCCGGGTTTCTGCTGAAATACGACATCGGATCATTGCTACATGGCGTTTTCATTTCCCAGTCGGATTTGATGGGTGGTCGACTTCGTCTTTCCCGCTCGTTATCTGCATTTGTCGAGGCGGATGGTGTTGGCGTTGCCCCCTCTGGCGGGGTCAAGAACGATCACGTACATCCCGCAAAGGTACAAGGAGACGGCGAGAACCGGTTCGGCAATATCCCCTTCGCCCGTGACGAGTTCACGGCGGAGAAGATCACCCTGTATGTCAACCTCGACCTTGCCCAGATCCGCGGCTACGGGCTAGGCGAGGCCGTAGAACGGCTGCTGATCCTGTTGGCCCTCTACAAGCTGCGGGCGCTGGTGGATGGGGGGCTGCGCCTGCGTACCGCCTGCGACCTCCAAGTGCTGAGCGGCGACATTGAGGCCGCGCGGCCCGCTGGTTTCAAGCTTCCCCGCCTTACCGACCTGACGGCCGACCTCAAGTCGGCCATCGCCACCTGTAAGGACCAGATGGTCGTCACCGAGGTGTCCTTCGATGACGAACTGAAGAAGGCCAAGGAGGAAAAATCAGCCGGCGCGGAGCCGGATGTTGGCGAGGACGAGACGGAGGCATAGCCATGCCGACCCTGATACTGCGGTTCCCGGCCGGGCGCTACCACGCCACGCCCTGGGGCCATCATGTCAACGAGGGACTCATTGAGTGGCCGCCGTCGCCCTGGCGGCTGCTGCGCGGACTGCTCGCCACCGGCTACGCTACCCTTCGATGGCCGCCCGAAGGACCGCCGACAGAGGCGCGCCGCCTGTTCGAGGCGCTGGCATCCGTCCTGCCCACCTATCACCTACCGCCGGCCGTGGGCACCCACAGCCGCCACTACATGCCCATGGCCCGGTTCAAGAATGGCCGTGAGGAGACCACGTTGGTCTTCGACACTTGGGCACGAATCACGGGGCCGCTGGCCGTCACATGGGATGTGGCCCTCGACCGCCGGGAGTGCGAGTTGCTCGCGCGGTTGGCCGAGCGCATGGGG
>JAQVKR010000316.1 GCA_028694565.1 Gammaproteobacteria bacterium
CGGAGCGGGGCTCGAGCGTGGGCCGGAACAGGGGTTCGCCGGCGAGGGTGGCGCAACGGCCCCCGGCCTCGCTGAGGATCAGCCCGCCGGCGGCGTAGTCCCACAGCTTCTGGCCGCCGTGGAGATGGACGTGGCCGCGGCCGGCGGCCAGCCAGGCCCACTCCAGGGCGCAGGAGCCGAAGTTGCGCTGGGATGCGTAGGGCGGCCGGGCGGCCAGGCGTGCCGCGAGCTCCGGCTGGAGACGCTTGAAGTCCACCACGCCGATGGACCCCCCCAGCGTGCGCCCGTCGCCGCTGTTGCGGCAGGGCCGGCCGTCGTGGCGGGCGCCGGAGCCGCGCACGGCGCTGAAGCACTCCTCGCGCACCGGGTCGAAGATGATGCCCAGCGCGGGAGCGCCGTCCGCCAGCAGGGCCAGCGACACGGCGAAGCAGGGAATTCCGGCGGCGAAGTTGCTCGTCCCGTCCAGCGGATCCAGGCACCAGAGCGGCCGCTCCGGGCGGGCGAGCAGCGCCTGCTGCCGGGCGCTGGTCATCTCCTCGCTGAGAAAGGCGATATCGGGCCAGCGCGCCTGCAGCTCGCGCTGCAGCCGCCGATCCATGGCCAGATCCGCCTCGGTGAGGAGGCTGCCGTCGGCCTTGCGATCGGCGCTCACGCGCCGGAACCGGGGCATGATCTCCTCGGCGGCGGCCTGGCGCACCAGCGTTTCCAGTTCTCCGATGTCCGGCAGTGTCATGGCGGCTCCCGTGACGATTTCCAGGGGACAGGCATTCTAGCAGCCCCGGGGCCGGCAGGCTTCCGGCCGGAAACGTACAGGGGGCGGCTCCCTGTGCCAGAATCGGACCATGTCCGTCACGACGCCCCTGTCCCGCGCCCTGGATGAACGGCTGCCGGAGTTGCTCCGGGCGCATCCGCGCGGGCTGTCCGAACACGCCCTGCTGCAGGCGCTGCGTACGGCCGGGTGTGACCACCTGCCGCCGGGGCCGCTGGCCGATCCCCTGGCGCTGTTCCGGGTGCACTTCCTGCTCTTCAACGCCCTCTACCGGCTGCGCGCGCGGCTGTGGCGGGCGGGTTCGGGCCATCTGTCCATCGAGCCGCTGTGCATCCGCCTCGAGGAGTATCGGCCCGGCGCGCCCGCGCTGACGGCCCCCGATCGGCTGGCCGGGTTCTACCTGGAGCCGGACAACCTGGCGCGCGCCAGCCGCGCGGGCGTGGCGCGACTGCTGGCCCGGAGCCGCAGGCGGCTGCTCGCCGGCGGCGAGCGGGCCGCGGCCCTGGCGGTGCTCGGGCTGGCCGAACCGACGGACTGGCCGGCCATCCGGCGCCGCTACCGGGAGCTGGCCGGGCGGCACCACCCGGATCGGGGCGGGGAGGCTGGACGGCTGCAGGAGATCCATGCCGCCCTGGGCATCCTCGAGCGCTGCTACCGCGGGACATAGCGCCGCCGGCCAGGGGGAGAGCCAGCCGGGGGCGCTCTGGGGCATAATGCGCTCCCCGTCACGGGAACCGGACGAATGGAACGAGGAGCGGTGGATCTATGGCGCTGATTCAGTTGCGCGGCGTGACCCTGGGCTACGGCGGCCCGCCCCTGCTGGAGGGCGTCGAGCTGGCCATCGACCCGGGCGAGCGGGTCTGCCTGGTGGGCCGCAACGGCAGCGGCAAGACCACGCTGCTGCGGGTGCTGGCGGGGGAGCTGGAGCCGGACGCCGGCGAGATGGTGCGGCGCCAGGGGCTGCGCGTCGCGCGGCTGGGCCAGGATGTGCCGGAGGCGGTCGAGGGCACGGTCTTCGACGTGGTGGCGGCGGGTCTCGGGGGGCTGGGAGAGCTGGTGCAGCGCTACCACCGCCTCAGCCATCGCCTGGCCGAGGAGGGCGGCGAGGCGCTGCTCGAAACCCTCGCCCGCGTCCAGCACGACCTCGAGGCCGCCGGCGGCTGGACTCTCACCCAGCGGGTGGAGACAGTCCTGTCGCGGCTGGCGCTGGACGCGGAGGCCGACTTCCCCGGCCTCTCCGGCGGGCTGAAGCGCCGGGTGATGCTGGCCCGCGCGCTGGTCTCGGAGCCCGATCTGCTGCTGCTCGACGAGCCCACCAACCACCTGGATATCGACGCCATCGCCTGGCTGGAGGAGTTCCTGCTCGGCTTCTCCGGCACCCTGCTGTTCATCACCCACGATCGGGCCTTCCTGGGGCGGCTCGCGACCCGCATCGTGGAACTGGACCGCGGCCGGATCACCAGCTGGCCGGGTAGCTTCGATGCCTATCAGCGCGGCAAGCAGGCGGCGCTGGATGCCGAGGCCCAGGAGCAGGCCCGGTTCGACAAGCGGCTGGCCCAGGAGGAGGCCTGGATCCGGCAGGGCATCAAGGCCCGCCGCACCCGCAACGAGGGGCGGGTGCGGGCCCTGGAGCAGATGCGGCGCGAGCGTCTCGCCCGGCGCGAGCAGCAGGGCCGGGTCCGGCTGCAGGTCCAGGATGGGGAGCGCTCCGGGCGGCTGGTAGTGGAGGCCGAGGCGGTGGAGTTCGGCTACGGCGAGCGCCCGATCATCCGCGAGCTGACCACCACCATCCTGCGCGGCGACAAGGTGGGCATCATCGGCCCCAACGGCGCCGGCAAGACCACGCTGCTGCGGCTGCTGCTGGGGGACCTGGCGCCGCGCGGCGGCCGCATCCGCCATGGCACCAGGCTGGAGGTGGCCTACTTCGACCAGCTCCGGGCGCGGCTCGACGGCGAGCGCACGGTGATGGACAACCTCGAGCACGGCAGCGACCAGGTGACCGTCAACGGCCAGGCCCGCCACGTGCTCAGCTACCTGCAGGAGTTCCTGTTCACGCCCGATCGGGCCCGCACGCCGGTCAAGGCGCTCTCCGGCGGGGAGCGCAGCCGGCTGCTGCTGGCGCGGCTGTTCCTGCGCCCCGCCAACCTGCTGGTGCTGGACGAGCCCACCAACGATCTCGACATGGAGACCCTGGAGCTGCTGGAGTCCCGGCTGGTGGAGTATCCCGGTACCGTGCTGCTGGTGAGCCATGACCGGGCCTTTCTCGACCACGTGGTGACCAGCACCCTGGTGCTGGAGGGGCAGGGTCGCGTGGGCGAGTACGTCGGCGGCTACAGCGACTGGCTGCGCCAGCGTCCGGCCCCGGCGGTGGCCGCGCCGGTCCCGGCCCCAGCGCCGGCCCCGGCGCGCGAGAAACCCCGCGGCCGTCCGGCCAAGCTCAGCTACCGCGACCAGCGGGAGCTGGAGGCCCTGCCCGGGCATATCGAGGCGCTGGAGCGCGAGCAGGCGGAGCTGCTGGAGCGGCTCTCCGATCCCGGCTTCTACCAGGGGCCCGCGGAGGATATCGCCGCCGCCACCGCCCGCCTGGAGGTCCTGGAGGCGGAGCTGGCCGACGCCTACGGCCGCTGGGAGGCGCTCGAGGCCGCCACCGGCGCCGGCTGATTCCCCCGCGGGGCCGGGTCGGGTCACGGGGCTGTCATCGGCCGTTAAGGTTCGTTTCAGCTGGGTCGCGCTAAGGTCGTGCCACCGGTCGTACCGGGGCGATGCCGCGCTGTTGGGCGGGCCCCGACCGGTTCCACAAGGATGCAGCCGCCGGACAGGAGGTCCACTCCCGCCGTTTGCCCGTTGCCGGTCATCTCCGGCATCCACCTGACTGAATCCCTGCCGGGCGTCTGCACTGGATGGCATGACACGATATGACCAAGGAGCAAGGAAGATGAAGGTTACCCTCACAACCCTGGCCGTGGCGCTCGCCCTGGCCGGCGGCCCCGCCATGGCCGCCCAGTGGCAGGCGCTGCCGGACACCGCGCCGGCACCCGCCGACAATCCCACCACCGCCGAGAAGGTGGAGCTCGGGAAGATGCTCTATTTCGATCCCCGCGTCTCCTCCACCGGCACCGTCTCCTGCTTCTCCTGCCACAACGTGATGGAGGGCGGCGACGACCACCGGCCCACCTCCGTCGGCGTGCATGGACAGCTGGGCGGACGCAACGCGCCCACCGTCTGGAACAGCGCCTTCCACTCCGCCCAGTTCTGGGACGGCCGCGCCGCGACCCTGGAGGACCAGGCCAAG
>JAQVKR010000317.1 GCA_028694565.1 Gammaproteobacteria bacterium
CCGGGTCTCGGGCCCGAACCCGAGCAGCGCGGCCGCCGCACCGTCCCAGCGGGCGAAATGATCCCCCACCCGATCGGTCCACCAGTGGCTCTCCGCCGGCAGCAGCCCCACCCGCCGCCGCCACTCGGCGGCCGCGAAGCCTTCCGCGGACCGGCCGTCCAGGCGGGCGTCGCCCGCGTGGGGATCGAGATCCGCCAGCGCCCGCAGCAGCAGGCTCTTGCCGCTGCCGGAGGGACCGCTGAGGCAGACGCACTCGCCGGCGCCGATGGCCAGATCCACCGGCCCCACGTGGCGGATCACGATCCCCTCGACGAGGAATCGCGCCGCGGCGGACGCCCCGGACGCGATCGGTTTCGCCGCCTCCCCCGCGTGACTAGAATGACCCGATGATTCCATGCGCTGATTATCCACGATACCCATAACCAACAGGCAGGCCGCCTGCGCCCGCATCATACAGGAGGCGGAACATGACCGAACCCGTGACGACCCAGAAGCATCCCTACGCCCTGGAGCTGGAGGCCGGCACCTACTGGTGGTGCGCCTGCGGACGCTCCGGCAGCCAGCCCTTCTGCGACGGCTCCCACAAGGGCACGGGGCTCGCGCCCGTGGAGCTCCGGCTCGAGGAGAAGACCAGGGTGTGGCTGTGCGGCTGCCGCCACAGCGGCAGGAAGCCCCACTGCGACGGGGCCCACAAGAGCCTGTGAGGGATGCCCATGCTCCGCGTTCCGGATGCAGCCCAGGCCCATCGCCCATCGCCCATCAGCGTAGGCGCATCGTGGGACGGGTGCCGGCGTGCGGATGAATCCGCGCCGGCGGGGCCCGGCAGAATGGAATGAAGGCAGCGGCTGCCGCCCACCGACCGGGACTCCCGCCCTTCGCCCCCGACCCTCAGTAGCCCCGCAGCCAGTGCGGACGCAGCCCCACCGCACCCGCGCCGGCCGCCTCGATCTGCGCCAGCAGCCGCTCCCGGTCCGCCGGCAGGGTGCCGGCCAGCGGCAGGGCGTTGGAGGCGTGGTTGGAGCGGAAGATGACCGGCTGCGGCGTCGCCAGCCCGGCCACCAGCCGCGCCTGCTCGGCCAGGATGCCGGCGTCGTCCTGCCACTCGAAGTCCGGCCCGAACCGTTGCAGGAACTCCGCCTCCACCTCCGGGGCCAAGCCTCAGTGTATTGCTTCACTCCTGGCGACGCTTTCAGCGAGTCGCTGGTCGGTCAGATGCAAGGCGCGCTCGCGCAGGAATGGCAGGTCCCTTTCAAGGGAGCGCAACGCCGCAGATGGCCGGCCAGCGGCTCGCCCGAAGGGAGCCCCCCAAGGAGGCCAATGCTGCGTTGCAGTCCTTGCCAAGGGCTCGCCATTGCCTGCGGACTGCGCCTTGCCTTGGCCTCCTTGGGGGGCTCTGAAAACGCCGCCAGGAGTGAAGCAGTACACTAGCTGCAGGGTGGAGAGGTAGGTCAGCGGCACCCGGTTGACCAGCTCCAGCGTGGCGTCCACGTGGCGCTCCCAGTGGCGCCGTCCGCCCAGGCCCAGGATCACCGTAGCCGAGACCTTCATCCCCGCCGCCGCCGCCTTCTCCAGCCCCGCGGCCATTCCCCGCGGGGTCGCCCCCTTCACGATGCGCCGGAGCAGCTCGGGCGAGCCCGTCTCGATGCCGTAGTAGAGCAGCGACAGGCCGGCCGCGCGCAGGGATTCGAGCTCCCCGGCGCTCTTGCGCAGCAGGTTCGCCGGCAGGGCATAGCTGGAGACCCGCGCCAGGCGCGGGAAGCGCTCCCGGAGGTGATCGATGAGGGCCAGCAGGTGGCCGGCGGGCAGGGCCAGGGCGTCGCCGTCGGCCAGGAACACCCGGCGCGCCCCCGGAAACGCGGCGGCGAGCCGGTCGATATCGGCACACACCTCCGCCAGCGGCCGCTCCACGTAGGACTTGCCCTTGTACATGGAGCAGAAGGTGCAGCGGTTGAAGCTGCAGCCGAGGGTCGCCTGCACGATGACGTTGTCGCCCTCCGAGGGGGGGCGATAGAGGGGCATGTGGTAGAAGTCGAGGAAATTCATCAGCCAAGTCTAGTGTACCGCTTCACTCCTTGCGGCATCGCACCAGGACGGTGCACCAAGGAGCCCGTCACGCACAAAAACTGAGCCTGCCGCGCGGCCGCCGCACGCTGACGGTGCACATGGAGACCCTGGAACGTCATTTGCAATGCAAGGTCAGCCCCCCGCGACCGCACGACGCACCGTCACCATCCACCACAGGAGACCGGCTGGACCATGCACATCGAAGATACGCTCACCCTCGTACTGGCCGGCGGCATCGGCTCGCGGCTGGCGCCGCTGACCGGCGACCGGGCCAAGCCGGCCGTGCCCTTCGGCGGCAAGTACCGCATCATCGACTTCACCCTCGCCAACTGCCTGCACTCGGGGTTGCGCCGGGTGCTGGTGCTGACCCAGTACAAGTCCCACTCGCTGCAGAAGCACCTGCGCGACGGCTGGTCCATCTTCAACCCGGAGCTGGGCGAGTACGTCACCCCCGTCCCGCCGCAGATGCGCACCGGGGAGCGCTGGTACGCCGGCACCGCCGACGCCATCTACCAGAACCTCTACCTGGTGGAGCGCAGCGGTGCCCGCTACACCCTGATCCTGTCCGGCGACCACATCTATCGCATGGACTACGCCGCCCTGCTCGATTTCCACCGCGCCCACGGCGGGGTGGCGACGGTGGCCTGCATGGAGGTGGGCACCGACGAGGCCCGGGCCTTCGGCGTCATGGCGGTGGACGGCGACCATCGCGTCACCGCCTTCACCGAGAAGCCGTCGCAGCCGCAGTCCCTGCCGGACCGGCCCGGCCGCGCGCTGGCCTCCATGGGCATCTACGTCTTCGACACCGAGCGGCTGATGGAGGAGCTGACCCTGGACCAGGGACGCGGGGACTCCAGCCACGACTTCGGCCGCGACATCCTGCCGCGGCTCATCGGCGGGCAGCCGGTCTACGCCTACCCCTTCGGCGGCCCGGCCGGCCGCGTCAGCCCGGACCGCTACTGGCGTGACGTGGGCACGCTGGACTCCTACTACCGGGCCAACATGGATCTGCTGGAGCCGGTGCCGCCGCTCAACCTCTACCAGCGGGACTGGAACATCCGCAGCTACAGCCGCCAGTGCCCGCCGTCGCGCACCGTGCCCGGAGAGTCCGGCACCGAGGGCATCAGCATCAACGCCATCGTCGCCTCCGGGGTGGTCATCGCCGGCGGCAGCGTGCAGCACTCCATCCTCTTCCCCGAGGTCACCGTCGGCGACGAGTCCCACGTGGAGGACAGCATCCTGTTCGACGACGTCCGGGTGGGACGCCGGGTGCGGCTGCGCGGCTGCATCATCGACAAGCACGTGGTGGTGCCCGACGGCGAGATGATCGGCTACGACCGCGCGCGGGACGCGGAGCGCTTCACCGTCTCGCCCGGGGGGGTGGTGGTGGTGCCGAAGGGTTACCGGTTCGGGTGAAACCGAACCCTGCGTCAGGCCATGACTCAGGCCAGGAGTTGACGGACGCGCCCGGCACCCTTACCTTGATATAAGGAATTCTTGTAAAGGTAAGCGAGCATGCTTGCAACCCTGACCAGCAAAGGCCAGCTGACACTGCCCAAGCCATTGCGGGAACAGCTCCACCTGAAACCAGGCGATCGGGTTGAGTTCGTGATTACGGAAGACGGCCGCGTGGAGATGCAGCCGGTCACCGCTTCCGTGACCCGCCTCAAAGGCATGGTGCCGCCTCCTCAACGGCCCGTCAGCCTGGAGGAGATGGATACGGCCGTCCGCAAGGCAGCCGCGGATCGATGATTGGCCTCGATACCAATGTCCTGGTGCGCTACATCGTCCAGGACGATCCGGAACAGGCGGAACGGGCCACAGCGCTGATCGAAACCCGTTGCACCCGGGAACAGCCCGGACATGTGGACCCGGTGGTACTTTGTGAGCTGGTCTGGGTACTCGAACGCGCCTATGGCTACTCCCGCCCCACCGTCTCCGCAGTGTTGCGCCAACTTTTCAGCACTGCGGAACTGAACGTCGCAGCGCCTG
>JAQVKR010000318.1 GCA_028694565.1 Gammaproteobacteria bacterium
GCGAGTATCACGGCCCAGGATCGCCACATGCCCACCGATGCGCCCCATCCCCCTTTCCAGCGCGCGCTTGCGCGGCTGCCCGAACCGCTGCGTCCCGCCGTCGAGCGGCACTGGTCCCGCTATGTCGAGGCGGCGGAGCGCGAGCGGGTGCCGGTGGCTGGGCATCCCGAATTCCTCCGCGGGCTGTGCCGGGTCTGGGCCGGGAGCGAGTACGCGGCCCAGTGCTGCGCGCGCGAGCCGGCCCTGCTGGCCGGGCTCCAGGCCAGCGGCGACCTGTTCGCCGCGGATGCCCCGGGGGAGCTGCTGTCGCGCCTCGACGCCCACCTCGGCACGGTGCTCAACGACGACCACCTCGCCCAGCTGCTGCGCACCTTCCGCCGCCGCGAGATGGTGCGCATCATCTGGCGCGATCTCGCCGGCTGGTCCGATCTCGACGAGACCATGGCCGACCTGAGCCGGCTGGCCGAGTGCTGCATCGGCGCGGCGCTCGATCGCCTCGACGCCTGGCAGCGCAAGGAGTACGGCACGCCCGCCGGGGCGGACGGCGCGCCACAGTCCCTGGTGGTCCTGGGCATGGGCAAGCTCGGGGCCGGCGAGCTCAACCTCTCCTCGGACGTGGATCTCATCTTCGCCTACCCGGAGGATGGCGAAACGCGGGGCCGGCGTCCGCGCATGGCCAACGAGGAGTACTTCATCCGCCTCGGCCGGCGCCTCATCGCGGTGCTCGATGCCCAGACCCGGGACGGCTTCGTGTTCCGGGTGGACATGCGCCTGCGCCCCTTCGGCGGCAGCGGCCCGCTGGCCATGAGCTTCGACGCCCTGGAGGAGTACTACCAGGAACAGGGGCGGGAGTGGGAGCGCTACGCCATGATCAAGGCCCGGGTGGTGGGCGGCGACCGCGCCCGGGGCGGGGAGCTGCTGGCGGCCCTGCGGCCCTTCGTCTATCGCCGCTACCTGGATTTCGGCGCCTTCGAGTCCCTGCGCGAGATGAAGGAGATGATCGCCCGGGAGGTGCGCCGCAAGGGGATCGAGGACAACGTCAAGACCGGGCCCGGCGGCATCCGCGAGGTGGAGTTCATCGGCCAGGCCTTCCAGCTGATCCGCGGCGGCCGCGACACCCGGTTGCAGGAGCGGCGCATCCTGCGGGTGCTGCGGGTGCTCGCCGAGCGCCGCTACCTGCCGGAGTTCGTCAGCCGCGAGCTCGCCGCGGCCTACGTCTTCCTGCGCCGGGTCGAGCATCGCCTGCAGGCGGTGGCGGACCAGCAGACCCAGCGCCTGCCCGACGACGAGCTCGATCGGCTGCGCCTGGCGCACAGCATGGGCTACGCCGACTGGACGGGTTTCCTGAAGGCGTTGCGCGGGCACATGGGGACGGTGCACGCCCACTTCGAGCAGGTCATCGCCGCGCCCCAGGCCGAGGCCCCGGCCGCGGAGTCGGGGGGGCATGCCGATCTGGAGTCGGTGTGGCGGGGCCGTTTCGATGCCGGGCAGGCCCGGGAGGTTCTCGCCCGGGCCGGACTGGACGACGTCGCCGAGGTGCACCGGCGCCTGGAGCAGCTGCGCGGGGGCACCACGGCGCGCGTGCTCGGCCGCCAGGGCCGGGAGCGCCTGGATCGGCTCATGCCGCTGCTGCTCGGCGCGGTGGGCAAGCTGGAGGCGCCGGCCCGCGCCCTTTACCGCGTGCTGGACATCATCGAGGCCGTCGCCGGGCGCAGCGCCTACCTGGCGCTGCTGGTGGAAAACCCCATGGCCCTGTCGCAGCTGGTGCGCCTGTGCGCCGCCTCCCCCTGGATCGCCACCGAGCTGGCCCGCCACCCGCTGCTGCTCGACGAGCTGCTCGATCCCCGCTCCCTGTATGCCCCGCCCCGCGGCGCGGCGCTGGAGGACGAGCTGCGCCAGCAGATGCTGCGGGTCCCCGAGGAGGACCTGGAGCAGCAGATGGAGCTGCTGCGCCACTTCCGCCAGGCCCAGGTGCTGCGGGTGGCCGCCGCCGACATGATGGGCGCGCTGCCGCTGATGAAGGTGAGCGATCACCTGACCGAGATCGCCGAGGTGGTGCTGCGCCAGGTGCTGGATCTGGCCTGGTCCCAGATGGCGCTCCGCTACGGGCTCCCCACCGGCCAGGACGGACAGCGGCTCGAATCGGGCTTCGTCATCATCGCCTACGGCAAGCTCGGCGGCCTCGAGCTCGGTTACGGCTCGGACCTGGATCTGGTGTTCCTGCACGGGGGGGATCCCGACGGCAACACCGCCGGGGGACCGCGGACGGTGGCCAACGGGGTGTTCTTCGCCCGCCTGGGCCAGCGCATCATCCACGTGCTCAACACCCTCACTCCGGCGGGCGTGCTCTACGAGGTGGACATGCGCCTGCGGCCCTCCGGCGCCTCGGGCCTGCTGGTGAGCTCGCTGGATGCGTTCGCGGAGTACCAGCGCGAGGACGCCTGGACCTGGGAGCACCAGGCGCTGGTGCGGGCCCGGCCGGTGGCCGGCGACGCCGCCCTCGGCGCCCGCTTCGACGGGATCCGGCGCGCGGTGCTGGGTCGGCGGCGCGAGCGCGGGGCGCTGGCCCGCGAGGTGCGGGAGATGCGCCAGCGCATGCGCGAGGCGCTGGGCAGCCGCGAGGCGGGCTGGTTCGACCTCAAGCAGGACCCGGGTGGTATCGCGGACATTGAATTTATGGTCCAATATGGGGTCTTGCTCTGGTCGAGCGAACACCCGGAACTCCTGCGTTACCCCGACAATATCCGCATCCTCGAGGGACTCGCCGCGGCGGGCCTCATGGATCCCGCCGACGCCGAACTGCTGGCCGACGCCTATCGGGCGTACCGCGAGGTGGTGCACCGCTGCGCGCTGCAGCAGGAGCCCGCCCGGGTGGAAGAGGGCGCTTTCAACGACTACCGCCAGGCCGTGCGCCGGATCTGGGCCGCGCAGCTGGAGACGTGAAGGGCGCATGGGTCGGCGGCTGCCCGGGGCGGCAGCGCTGCGCAGATGAATCTGCACCTACGAGGAGAACAGTGGAATGAGTATGGATGACCGTGACGGCGTCATCTGGCTGGACGGCGAGCTGGTGCCGTGGCGCGAGGCCCGGGTGCATGTGCTGACCCACACCCTGCACTACGGCATGGGCGTGTTCGAGGGCGTGCGCGCCTACAGGGCCGAACAGGGCACGGCGATTTTCCGGCTCGAGGATCACACCGACCGGCTGTTCAGCTCCGCCCACATCCTCGGCATGCGCATGCAGTTCGACAAGGAGGCGGTGAACGCGGCCCAGCGCGCCGTGGTGCGCGAGAACGGGCTGCAGAGCGCCTACATCCGCCCCATGTGCTTCTACGGCTCCGAGGGCATGGGCCTGCGCGCCGACAACCTGCGCGTGCACACCATGGTGGCCGCCTGGGACTGGGGTTCCTACCTGGGCGCGGAGAACATGGAGAAGGGGATCCGGGTCAAGGTCTCCTCCTTCACCCGCCATCACGTGAACATCACCATGTGCAAGGCGAAGGCCAACGGCAACTACATGAACTCCATGCTGGCGCTGAAAGAGGCGCTGGAGTGCGGCTACGACGAGGCCCTGCTACTGGACAACGAGGGGTTCGTGATGGAAGGCAGCGGCGAGAACATCTTCCTCGTCCGCAACGGCACCATCTACACCCCGGATCTCACCTCGGCGCTTGACGGCATCACCCGCTCCACGGTCATCGACCTGGCCCGGGAACTCGGCATTCCGGTGGTGGAGAAGCGCATCACCCGTGACGAGGTCTACGTGGCCGACGAGGCCTTCTTCACCGGCACCGCCGCCGAGGTGACCCCGATCCGCGAGGTGGATGGCCGGCTCATCGGCAGCGGCAGCCGCGGCCCGATGACCGAACGCCTGCAGTCGCTCTATTTCGACTTGGTCCATGGGCGCCTCGATGCCCATGCCGACTGGCTCGCCTACGTCTGAGTCGCGAGGAGAATCATGGCCGAGAACAGTACCGCCACCGCCCAGGCCCCGACCCGCTGCGAGGTCGCCCGCAAGGACCTGCCCCTGCACTGCCCGCTGCCGGGAACGAGCCTG